>JBDTIC010000420.1:0-4569 GCA_039936595.1 Ginsengibacter sp.
TACTAAGGAAGAAAACTTCTTTGCTCCAATCTGAAGTTTATCTAAACCAACGGATTTTAAAAATGTAAGTGTTTCATTAGTGAATAACTATTCTCTTTTCTATAAATTGATAAAGAGGTGATTACTATTGTGAGAATTTGGGACAATAGAAGAAACCCCGAAGACTCGCGCAAGAATTTGGAAATAAACTGAACTAAAGTTTTCACTTTCTTTACAACACCACATTCTGTGTCAGGCCGTCCTTTCCCGGGAAGTCAGTATTAAAATGCAAACCACGACTCTCATGCCTGAACTGTGCACTTTTGACGATTAAATAACCTACTGTAATAAGATTTCTTAATTCGCACAATTGCGGAGAAACAGAGGTAGTCTGATAAAGATTTTCCGTCTCAAGATGCAGAAGGTCGAGCCTCTTCATGGCTCTTTCCAGTCGCACATTCGTTCTCACAATTCCCACATAGTCGGTCATTAATAACTGCAATTCTTTCAGGCTTTGTGTGATAAGGATCATTTCTTTGGGAGCATTAGTTCCTTTGGTATTCCAATCGGGGATCAGCTCATTAAATTCGATGGAATGTATTTTTCTAACTGCATCCACATAGCATCGGTGTGCAAATACCATTGCTTCCAAAAGAGAATTACTGGCAAGCCTGTTGGCGCCATGTAGGCCTGTACTGGCACATTCTCCGCAGGCATATAAATTTCTGACCGAAGATCTGCCCCATTCATCAGCCTTAATACCACCACAGCTATAATGAGCAGCAGGTGCTACCGGAATGTATTGGGTGAATACATCAATACCAACTGATTTACATTTTTCATAGATATTCGGGAAGTGGTGAATGAATTTTTCATGATCCATTTTGGTGCAATCAAGAAAGACATGTTCCGTGCCGTTCATTTTCATTTCATTGTCTATCGCACGGGCCACAATATCGCGTGGCGCCAGATCTTTTCTTTCATCATATTTTTCCATGAAAGCCTCACCTGCTTTATTTCTCAAAATACCGCCATCACCACGAACAGCTTCCGTGATCAAAAATGCCTGGCCACTTTTTCCGGCTTCATACAAGGCTGTAGGATGAAATTGTATGAATTCCATATTCTCTATTCGTCCTTTCGCCCGGTAAGTCATTGCGACACCATCTCCTGTTGCTATCGAAGGATTGGTAGTAGTACGATATACCTGGCCGTTACCTCCGGTAGCCAGCAAGGTGATTTTTGAAATAATTTTTTCAATCGTATTCTTTTGCAGGTTGAGGACATACACTCCGAAACATTCAATATCAGGTGTTGCCTTGGTAACGAGATAGCCGAGATGATGCTGTGTGATAAGATCAACGACAAAGCAATGACTTATTAAATGAATATTTGGTTTTTTAGCAATTGCTGCAAGAAGGGTATCTTCTATTTCCTTACCTGTTACGTCTTTATGATGAAGAATTCTAAATTCACTGTGTCCGCCTTCTTTTCCCAATGCATATTCACCGGAATGCTCTTTATCGAAGTGAGCACCCCAACTGATCATTTCTTTAATTCGTTCCACCCCTTCTTTTACTACTATTTCTACTACTTCCGGGTTACACAAGCCATCACCTGCGATCAAAGTATCATCGATGTGTTTTTTGAAACTGTCCTTATCAAAATCAGTAACACCCGCCACGCCGCCCTGTGCATACTTTGTGTTGGTTTCTTCACTGTCTGTTTTGGTAAGTACCGTTATGGTTTTATCGGGACAATCCTGTGCAACTTTAAGAGCGTATGTGAGTCCTGCTATACCACTTCCTATTACTAAAAAGTCTGTTTTCAAATGTTTGCTGTTTGTTTTTAGAAGAGAAAATTAAATAATAATTATCGGGAAACACGAAACTCCTAATTTTGAAAATGTCCAAAGGATTAGAAACTGACCAATTCCGGCTCTATCCACACCTTATTTTCTTTAAGCAAATTAACAAGTTCTCCGACGGCTATTTCTTCCGGGATGTTTCTTTTGATCACTTCTTTTCCTTTGTATAATGTAATTTTTCCCGGCCCGCTCCCTACATATCCAAAATCCGCATCTGCCATTTCTCCCGGTCCATTTACGATGCATCCCATGATCGCAATTTTTAATCCTTTTAGATGATGAGTAACGGCTCTCACTTTTGCAGTAGTTTCCTGCAAATCAAATAAGGTTCTGCCGCAGGATGGGCAGCTTATAAATTCTGTTTTTGAAATTCTTGTTCTGGATGCCTGTAAAATTCCAAAAGCAATGGAATTCATTAATTTATAATCCGGAGCTTTATTTTTATCTGAACAATGACCTCTAAGAAAAATGCCATTTCCAAATCCATCTATCAATAAGGCACCTGTTTCAATTGCAAAATGAATGAGGCTTTCATCCATCGTTTCTTTTTCGCTGTCACAGATAATGACGGCAGGATTTTTAATTCCTCTTTCATTCAATTCAATAAACATCCGGCGAATACTTTGAACTGCGTTTTTGCGCCGTGTTTTTAAACAAAGCACCGCAGTTATATCCGTTTTTATTTTTTCAAATATTTTCTCTCTTTCAGAATGTTCGAAATCAGGGGAGTAGCAGTCGATGATCACGAAATTTGCAAATAGGGACTTTTCTAGTGAATCATCATTATATTGTTTTTCAGAAAGCAATGGGAAACATTTGGATAAACGGGAAGTTTGTTTCCATAGCTCATAATTGTAGATCAGTTTCAGCGTGCCTGGTAATGCAAACTCCACCAGGTTGTCGCCGCAGAAAACGTAGTCTGCTGCAGCATCTCCAATATGCCATTTATCGATAGCGGGAATGTACCGGTAGCCAATATCTTTGAGGTCTGATTCAATTATCTCTGATTTTTCATGAAAGTCCGTAACAACGATAGGGACGTTATCGCCTCCTATATTTCCAATGCTAAACGTTCTGCGTATATTACTCGCTGTTATAACAGGCAAGACGTTTGAAGTAATTGGTATAGGAGGAAGCTTAGTGACGTTGTCAGTAACAGTAGTGTACTCGTATCTTTTTACGATGTGTTTGCATACCGGCAACTCAAACTCAGAATCTTCTGTGAGAGAAACCCGAATGGTATCACCAATTCCATCTTCCAGCAAAGTGCCGATACCTATCGCTGATTTTATTCTTCCATCTTCACCATCACCCGCCTCAGTAACACCAAGGTGCAAGGGGTAGCAGTGACCTAATTCACCCTGCATATTTTCTATCAAGAGCCGGTAAGCCTTCACCATTACCTGTGGATTACTACTCTTCATACTTAATACGATGTTGAAATAACTTTCACTCTCCGCAATGCGTAAAAATTCCATCGCGCTCTCTACCATTCCAATAGGGGTATCACCGTACCGGCTCATGATCCTGTCGCTCAACGAACCATGATTGGTGCCAATACGCATCGCTGTTCCATATTCCTTACAAATCTTTACCAAGGGCGTAAAACGATTTCTGATTCTTTCTATTTCTTCATCGTAATCCGCATCGGAATATTCTATTAATTCAAATTTTTTCTTATCCACATAATTGCCCGGGTTTACACGAACTTTTTCAACAATGCGGGCAGCAATTTCAGCAGCATTAGGAGTAAAATGAATATCCGCAACTAACGGGGTAGTGTACCCACGTTTATGTAACTCATTCTTTATATTCAATAAATTCTCCGCTTCTTTTTTGGATGGAGCTGTGATGCGTACCAATTCCGCACCAGCTTCAATACATCGGATACTTTGTTCTACAGTTCCTATCGTATCCATCGTATCTGTTGTCGTCATTGTTTGGATACGGATGGGATGAAAATTCCCTATGAGGAGGTCACCTGCTTTCACTTCAAGCGTTTTGAGTCTTTTATATTCTGTTAAGGACTCTGCATATAATTCCATATTTAATTCATACTATTGATTTGCAAAAATACGATTTCGTTGATTGGATAAATTGTTAATAGGGGTATTGGTTTATTGATGAATTGGCGGACCCAATAACCGATTGTATTTTGCATCTTGCATTGCCTTCTACCTTTAGCATTTCGACCTCCCTCTCACCAATCTTTATCAGGATTATTGGATTGCGCCGCTCCTTTTATCTTTTGTAATTTATCCTGTAATTTCTTTTCATTCTCCAGGAGCGATTTTAATTTTTCTTCCGCATCTTGTTTTGTGATCCTTGAGGGAGATTGCTGTGGCTGATTTTCTTTATCGGACTTAGGTTGCTCCTTCGGTTGTTGTTTTTTTTGATCCTTATCCTTGTTTTGTTGTTTTTGTTGTTGTTGTTTTTGTTGCTGTTGTTCTTTTAATGCACGTTGAAGATTCTGCCGTGCATCTTCATCATTCTGGTCCAGAATAAGCGCGTTTTTATAGGCGGTTATGCACTCAGGAAGCTTTTTAGCTTTTTGATAAGCGACTCCCTTATTGTAGAACGCCTTTTGCTTTATAGTATTGTCATTTGTATTGGCGATGGCATTATCATAAGATTTTACAGCTTCTTCTGCCTGGTCTTTTTTATAAAGCGCATTGCCTAAATTATAATTCGCGATAACATTCTCTCCTGATTTTTTTAAAGCG
>JBDTIC010000421.1:0-6697 GCA_039936595.1 Ginsengibacter sp.
GTTAGGGTTTGTTGCAAAATCACGGTAAAATAAAGTGGCTCAACGCTGTCCGTGGGCAATTGGAAATAGACCGGCTACGGATGAAAGTGCAAATAACGGTGAACCAGCGGATGTTGGAAAAATATGGCAAAGACTTTACACTTTGCCCCATATGCAACCGGGGAAAGTTAGAACTCATCTGCACTTCCTATTCAGATCCAAATAAGCAGATACGCTTAAAACTAAATTAAAATAAAATCTTCAATGCGGGTTTATAAGATGAGAATTTACCACCCTGAAAAATAATCAGGGTCTTAAATACAACGGCTCTTATTGTTGGTAACAAAAATGTAAACTATTAGCATGGGTAAGCGAATTATCAGGCAAAATGTAAAACAAATCTCAGTAATCTGCTTTCAAATCAGTGCTGACGACACTTTACAAAACCTATCTAAAGGGCAAAACCCTAGTAATCCTCCTATAGTAAAGTCTCCAACTTAGCCCTGTGGTGGTCATCAAAAATAGCCGTAAGCCTCCCGGGAAACTTTTATGACCGCGGGGTTTTTTAATGGGCCCAACGGCTATTGTTCTTAATGTTGTGGGCAATTCATCTCAACCATGACTCCTTGATGTCAGCGAACAAAAAGTGCCGGAAAAAATATGCATTTGTTCTTCTTTACAAAAGAATTCAGCGAAGTTGAGGCGAAGTTGACTCCTGAATTACTCTTAATCTCAACTAAATGCTTAATCAATCATAAGACGAACGGTCGCCTCTGTAGACCTTCGATTAAAGGTAGAATTCGTTTCAATATTCTTATCTCTGTCGTTTGCAGATCCGGATGCCAAAAATCAAAAAGAAAAATTATCCTGTCATTATTTGAATTGTTTGCTGCAGAGTGATAAAAAGTATCATCAAAGACTAAACATTTGCCAACACTCCAGGTGTACTTTTTATTATGCACTTTCAGAAACGAAAGATTATTGACAACGATTCCTACGTGACAGGTCAAGTGAAGATTATTAAGTCCATAATGTGGAACGATTTCCGTTTTCTTCTTCAGAATGGAAAACATGATATCTCCGTTTCCTATTACCGCTTTGCTGATCAGTTTTAAAGTATTAGTGCAAATCCTTTTATTTATTTTATTATACACCCCATCCCTGCAAATGAAAATGGCTTCCCACCTTTTATTAGGAGGTGCTAATTTCTTATTTTCCAGGTACGCTGAATAATCCGGTTCGTCTTCTGCCAGATATGGTTCCCGTAAGTTTCCCTGGTATAAACACGAGTTATAATCACTTAAAATAACAGGGAAAGATTTTTCAATTTCCGAAGTCCATTCACATTCTCCGGAAGAGTAAACCGGTTTTGACGCAAGCTCGGGAAATAGAAACTGTTGTCCACGCTGAATTCCATTCGAATTCGAGTCATGATTGAACGTTAGATTTTCCAGGAAAAGATTTATACGGTCCAGTTTGCCCTTCGGGAATTCATTGATCACTTGCTTCCGGATTGCATCGAGACTTTTCTTTGTGATAGTCCACATTTAATCGATTGTTATTTAGAATTTAATACAGGGAAATTTTGTTTCTGATGATTTGATAAAGCTTCATAATGCGACTGTATTTTCAACCTGGCAAGATTTATTATCATCCTGCCTCTTGGTAGAAAATAGTTCTTGAGAAATGAAGGTTTAGAAAGATCATTCAAAGTAATTATTGCATTGCGAATCATTTCAGCATTTGATGGATGAAAAGCACTGGCACTTGATTTATAACCATTGAATTTTCTGTGGTCGAGTATTTCACAAGTAACAAGCAAAGAGTCTAAAACCAGCGGTATAGGTCGCTTTGCTTTTCGTATGGATGATATTGCATACGCCTTTGGAAGATCATAGATGTTCGCCGGGAAGAACGGATCACTAAGATGATCATAAAAGGTAATCTGGTGAGTTAATTCATGTACTATAAATTCCTCAATCGATTGCGTGCCTACTTTTTTAGGCAAATTCATCCAAATAATTCCAAGTGCCCGCTCAGTTGAGCCGCCCAAATTGTTCTCTACTTCAGCAAAGAAAATCCTGTTGACCGTAAGATTGATTATATCATGCAGAAAGCGGTTTTGAACCTTTATCCGCGAAAGCGTATCTCTAACCTTTTTTATATCGCGTTCAATCTTATCAACGTTTCTTTTTTTGATAGTTTCCTCTACCATCTCCAAAGTGATCGCCTCGAGAATATCTCCTTCAACCAAAGGTTCGATGAAATTTGAAAGCAGTCGCTTTTCAATAACATCAGAATTGACTAATTCCGTATTCCATCCACAACTAACAAGATTTTGGTTTTGAAATTCGGTGAGACAGTCGTTTAACAATCCTTTTAATCGCCTTAAATCCAGCGACTCCTTCACATCGCCACTTACAAGGTCTTTGATGTTGTATATGATCTGATCTCCGCCTATCAAATAGTACATGCTAGAAAGATGAAACGGTTTCCTCACAAATGTTTAATAATTCCTTTCCTCTTCTATCCATTATCTTATCGTAATTTTTTAGCGCACGCACAGACTTAATACTCTTGCCGATATTTGATATTAACTTTTTTGTAGGAGGATGGATCAATGTTTTATCATTATGTCCAAGATTCTTTTCACGGTGTAGTAGTATCTCTGTCGAAATTACAACGCTATGAAGCACTTTATCAAGTGGCCTGCGCATTGCGGAGATTGATGCCAATCCATAATTCCGCGTATCTACCAAAAGTTCATCACTGATGTAATGCGGAGTTTTAATCTCATCAAGAAACATTGCATTGTGAGTAAACTCATGAATCAGCAATTCGTACAAGTCAACCTCGTCAATTTCCGACGGACTACAAATGAAAAGCATGCCGATGAAGTTGGAGTCGGAGCCTCCATTTGAATATTTAGAAAAGGGACATATTATATAGTTTATCACCATTTGAAACATGCACCAGAAGTCAGGGTCCATGCTCCGGTATTCCTTGAAAAGCGATCGGAAATATTTTACCTCCCGCTGAATTTGCGGACGATATTCACCCTTATTCTGCAGAAAGTCGACATCTATATAACGCTCTAAATCATCCAGAATTGAAGGCTGTCTGAAAGTATCAATTAATTTATCTTCAATACTACGGTTGGCAACAATTTTTGTTTCCAGGCCAGTATGAACAGGAATATTAGGTTGATATTTCTTTAGGAAGCTTACATATGCTTTTTTCAATTCTGGTGCAGCGGGAATCTTGTTACTACTCTTCGAAATCCCGCACGCAGACATAATAGAGCGGCAACATGCTTTCTCTCCGATTAGATAATACATATGCCATTATTATTTTTTATTTTTCTTAACTGCGTCTTTAGTTAAATCAGCCATTCTACGGTTGGCTACTTTGTCTGCATCCTTTGTAAGATCAGCCATCCTGCGGTTGGCTACTTTATCACCTTTGGTAAGATCAGCCATTCTGCGGTTGGCTACTTTGTCACCCTTTGTAAGATCAGCCATTCTGCGGTTGGCTACTTTATCACCCTTTGTAAGATCAGCCATTCTACGATTGGCTACTTTATCACCCTTACCAAGTGCAGCTGATTTACTGTTGCCTGCTGCTTTTTTAACTGTTCTCTGGGATTTTGACTGTTTGATGTTTGCATTTTTTTTTGCCATGATTATAGAATTGTGAGTTAATAAGAATTATTTAAGATATTCAAATTCGAATCCCCATTGCGAGCGGAATCGTTTGGGAAAAAGAGTAAACTTAAATTTTTGTCCTTTCTTAATTGTATAACTATTCCCCAACGGAATTACAAACTGTCCCCAATTTGTATTGATTGTCTGAGGATAATTTGAAATACAATTATTTTTATCAAGCCAAATATCAAAATACCCAACCATTGCATTCCACGATCCGGTACGATTAACAGTAAATGTTGTGCTGATAGATTTTGGTATGATACCATCTGTTTCGTAAAAATCAATCGTATTCACAAGTATAGAATCAGCAAGAAATCCTTTATCGTTGGCGAGAAATTCCACTGTGGGTAGATTTTCTATCGATTTTAAATCGTCTATTAAAACTTTAGTAGGAGAAAAATCAATATTGTACTTATAAAATTTCTCTTTAAAGTTATCATTTCCTGCAGTTCTATGAGATATAGGAGCTAAAAATAAATCTATCTTCCACGGAATTAATACTCCATTTTTACGAAGATATTTTTCCCTCGTTCGCTTCACAATCTTCAGCATATTTTCATCCCACAGCATACCGCCTATGAGTTCGTGTGTTATAACATCGAACTTCCCATTCAATTTAGCTTTCAGAATATCTTCTTTAATAAATTCAATGTTCTTCGAAAATCCATTTTGATCTGCTATGCGTTTTGCCAGGTCAATCATATCCGACCATTCAACTGATTTCACTTTTTTAGCACCGGCTAAAACCGAGAAGAATGTGAGTATGCCGATTCCGGAACCAATATCCAAAACCCTGCTTCCTTTCTTAACCTGTTGCTGAATTGCCGATCTGTAAGCATTGTTTCTTCTTTCGTCGTTGAGAAGTCCTAAATGTATTTCTGGATTCTCCCACATTTTCACTTCTGCAGTTTTCAATGCCATTTGTGATTACAGTTTAATAAATATGCTGATTTCATCAAGGCCTGATTGTGTTTTCTTTTTAATCATAAGTTTTTTTTGTTCCAGCTTCTAAACAAGATCATCCACTGTCTACGCATATAGTACAATAGTACCAATCTTTTACTACAAAATACAAATTATCTAAATTAATATTTTGAATTTATTCATCCTGGTTTCATTTTGTTTTATGGATTGATATTCCCTTTTTCATTTGTTTCCGGAAACCAAATACATTATCGTTGCGCCTGTCGAATAATAATTATTTTTTTCAATGTGCTCCAGAGTTTTGTTGTCATTATTTTTTGCATTGAAGTCTTCATAAAAATTAATTACTTCTTTTCCTTGTGCTTCAAAATATCTCCGTTCTGTATCCTCAAACGTGCTTTTTTCCATGTCCCATAATTTCAGCGAGTTTACCATAGCTTTTTGTTCATCTTTCAGATATGGTGGATACAACGAAATAATTTTGTCGTTTAAATAAGTTTGTAAATTGATAAAGCCAAGTTCATTCATTGTTCCAGTTAGTAAATCACCAAAGGAATTATCTCCCTCTTTTAATTTTATTTTTCCCAGTTCCCAAAGTATTTCAAACCGTGTTTTCTCAAGCTTTTTTTCGATTGTATAATTTTTTGAGAGTGAGTCTTTCATCAGATTGACAGCAAGATTATTAGGCTCTGCACAAATTACAATGCCATCTTTTTTCACTACCCGTTTCATTTCCAGTAAAACTTGTTCAGGATGCTCAAGGTGGATAAGCAGTGTTTGGCAGGTTACCACATCAAATGAATTGTCTTCAAAAGGTAACTGGTTGGCATCACCTTCAACAAATTTAATTTCTGATTGCAAAGATTGAAATTTCTCTTTTATTTTATGGCTCCCCTCCGCCCACTTAGGATCTTTGTCGTATGCTATAACGCTTGAATTTGGCAGGAGGTAAGGAGCCAACAGTTGGCTCCAATGACATAAACCAGATCCAATATCCAGCATGGAAGAATACCGACCCAATTCCCATCTCTTTGCCATAAGGTCAAGAAAATCTTCGTTATACCAGTAGTCTCTCTCAGCAGAAAAAAATAATTCTGAGTGTCCCAGTGCTTCCATATTTGTTTATTAAATCTTTAAACGAAAATAATACAACCATTTTAAGTTACAATAGAAGTTTGGCACCTATTATAGCCAGGATATCACATGCCAGAGTATCCCGCAGGTATAGGTTAAGTTAGAAGTGGTCCAATTACGAGGCAGTTGTTGTAGTATTGTGTTTATAGGATGGTTGTTGATTGGTTGTAATACATAAACTTGTCTCTTTTGGACAGTACTTGAATTGCCTACAATGGACACGGCTTGGCGATGTTCTTATTTTGACCTATTATCAATTCGCAAATCGATCAAAGTTTCCCGAAAATTACCAACCCAATAACAATCCCAATTATTAAAGCATTTATAACCGCTACTCAATTAGTTTTGGAATTTGATTGTGCCAGTTGCAGTTGCTGTTGGTAATTTGATACCAGGTTATTTGCCTGTTCTATTAATTTGTCTTTTTGAGATTGCTGGTTTTTGATGGCCTGTATCTGCTCATTCAGCGCCTTTATTTGTTCAGCTTGCAAATTGTTTATTTGGGTAACCTGGGATTGATGCATGGATGTTAAATCCTGAATTTGTTTTTTAAGGTTCGTGACCTCAGTCAGATGTAGATTCGTTTTTTCCTCTGTGGTCTTTTTAGCTAAATCTTCAAAAGACTTTAATTGATTGGTAAGATTGAGTAATTGTCCGGAGTGATTTTTATTGGATTCAATGATTGTTTTCTCATAAAGAGCTTTGGACGCAATAATCTGTTCATTCAGGTTTAGAATTTGTTTGCCATAATTTGCTGTAAGCTGGGTAGTAATGTCTTTTGTTAATTTGGCTTTTGATTGTTCGAATTCTTCTATGGTTGAGTTGTATATTTCTTTAAGATAATTACCGAATTGAGTAGGGGTAATGAATTTTTTATCCGATAATTTTTCAAATAGGGTGATGTTATCCGCATGCCCGATGGCCGATGCAATAATTGCATTTCTACTGAGAAT
>JBDTIC010000422.1:0-2810 GCA_039936595.1 Ginsengibacter sp.
GCAGTATAATATTGCCTATACAGAAAAGGAATTGAAAGAATGTATTAGCTTTTAGGTTATTTGCGAAATCGTAGTAAGAAGAAAATATTTTAAATTAATTTAACTACTTAATAAGTAGCTAACGAACGCTTTTCAAATTATCGCAGCCCAAGAGGTTTTCGGAGCCACAAACCTCGGCAAGCCTGCAGGACCGAAATCGCAAAGACAATTGAAATGCACCCCTTTAACCTCAGTAGAAGAAATCAAAAGAAGTGATCAATTTAACCTTATTACTTTATTCCGGGCAGATTGAAAAAATTAATTATTATTTGTCGGTGAAAAAGCTACTAAGTGAAAAAGATTTAATTCATTTCCCCTACTTGAGTTAAGAGCTTTAAAACAGCTTTTAAGATAACTGGTCAACTTATTTAACTATTATAAAAATCTATTAGAATGAGAAAACTACGAATGGGAATGGTAGGCGGCGGCCTGGACGCCTTTATTGGAGCTATACACAGGATTGCAGCTAATATGGACGGAAAGATTGAATTATGCTGTGGCGCATTAAGCATAAACCCTGATATAGCCAAAGAGTCCGGCAAAGCACTATTTCTTCCGGAAGACAGAACGTACCTGACTTTTGAAGAAATGATCAAGAAAGAAAGTGAGATGCCGGCTGATAAACGCATTGATTTTATCACGATCGTCACACCTAATTTTGCGCATTATGCCCCCGCTGTAATGGCGCTTGATCATGGTTTTAATATTGTGATTGAGAAGCCGATGACTTTTACGCTCGAAGAGGCTAAAGAGCTAAAGAAGAAAGTAGAAGAAACAGGCCTGCAATTATGTCTTACTCATACCTATTCAGGTTACCCGATGGTAAAACAGGCCCGTTCTATGATGCAGGATGGCATTATGGGTAAAGTGAGGAAGGTTATTGTAGAGTACCCACAGGGTTGGTTGAGCAGGTTAACAGAAAGAGAAGGCAATGCCCAGGCATCATGGAGAACTGATCCTAAAAAATCGGGCAAATCGGGTTCTATGGGAGACATTGGTACACATGCAGCCCACCTGGCAGAGTACATCACCGGACTAAAAATCACAAAGATTTGTGCTGATTTGAATATAGTAGTGGAAGGCAGAGGCCTGGACGACGATGGCAATGTATTACTGAAATTTGAGAATAATGTTAATGGAGTATTGATTGCCAGCCAGATCGCTGCAGGCGAAGAAAACGCTCTGAAAATTTATATTTATTGTGAGAAAGGAGGTCTCGAATGGCGGCAGCAAGAACCCAATAGTTTATTAGTAAAGTGGTTAGATCAGCCCATGCAGGTTTATCGGGCGGGCGCTAACTACTCAAACATTTTAAGTAAAGCTGCGCTTAGTAATTGCAGAACTCCGGGAGGCCATCCCGAAGGATACCTGGAAGCCTTTGGAAATATTTATAGAAATTTTGCTTTAACCCTTATGTCGAAATTAGAAGGGAAGGAACCTACACCTGAAATGCTTGATTTCCCCGGTGTTGATGACGGAGTACGTGGTATGGCATTTATTGAAAACGCAGTTGCGTCCGCTGCATCGAATGAAAAATGGACTGACTTTAGACTATAGAATCTATTCCTTGCAATTACTTTACTGAGTGGGATCAAAGATGAATAATTTGATTTCATTTTGACAATAATAAGGATAACATCGAGACAGTAGATTTATTTGTAAAATCAAAATTTTTTAAGACATTTTAAATACATAATGATCATGAAAGAAAATCGTAGAAACTTTTTAAAACTAACAGGTCTCACGAGCCTGGGGATGGCTGGTGGCATTTTGAAAACTTTTGCCGGGACGTCTCTTAATCCAAAAGCCGAAGAAGTACATGTGCAAAGGTTTAATATGTCGGGATATGCTGCACCCAAGATAGATACTGTAAGGGTGGGCTTTATCGGACTGGGACATAGAGGGCCTAGTCATTTGAATAATATGACCAAGCTGGGCGGAGTAGAAATAAAAGCGCTTTGTGATGTGCGGCCTGAATATGCTGAAAAGGCCAAAAAACGTACTCAGGCAACTGGACACAATCCCGACCTTTACACCTCTGATAGTGAAGCGTGGAAAAAATTATGTGAGCGGAAAGATATTGATCTCATATATATTGCCACACCCTGGGATATGCATACGCCAATGGCCGTGTATGCAATGGAGCAGGGAAAACATGTAGCTATAGAAGTGCCAGCGGCAGTTACGTTAGAAGAATGCTGGCAACTGGTGGAGACTTCCGAACGTACCCGGAAACATTGTATGATGCTTGAAAATTGCTGCTATGATTTTTTTGAGCTGCTTACTTTGAACATGGCCAGACAGGGATATTTCGGCGAGGTACTTCATGGTGAGGGAGCTTATATTCATAATCTGCTGGACTCCAATTTTAATAAAGATGGTTACTGGAACATGTGGCGTTTGAAAGAAAATATCGGGAGAAACGGAAATTTATATCCTACCCATGGTTTGGGGCCGGTATGCCAAATCATGAATATAAATCGCGGGGATAAGATGGATTATCTGGAGTCTAATTCGGGTAAAGATTTTATGATGGCAGAAAAGGCAAAAGAATTGGCGGCTAAGGATGATTTTTTTAAACAATTTGAAAATCAAACCTACCGGGGTAATATGAATACCACTACTATTCACACTCACAATGGACGTACCATTATGTTACAGCATGATGTGACTTCACCTAATGTGTATTCCAGAATTCATAAGATATCCGGCACAAAAGAATCTGCTCTGAAATATCCACTTCCAGCCAAAATTACTAATGGAGGAGAAAA
>JBDTIC010000423.1:0-3077 GCA_039936595.1 Ginsengibacter sp.
AGAGTAAAAGGGGAATACGATCCGGGTCCTGCTTTGATGCCTCAATACTACACCGTTGATTTTTACACTTCTTATAATTTTATAAAACAGGTTAGAATTTTTGCAGATATCAGGAACATTACCGATCAAACATATTTCGATATCCCGGGCTACAATAGCCGCAGGTCAAATTATACTTTTGGTGTAAGCGCTAACTTTTAATTTTAAAAAACGCAGATCAATTTTAATTTCAGTCCGCGGACAGCCATCTTGTTGCTATTTATTTTTATACAATTAAGCGCATTGGTTGTGATGACCCGAATTACAAAGCCAACCTGTCCAAAATTCACCAGTTGGCAGGAGCTAAGATCAGCGTTTTATCTCTGACTTATAATAAAATTGTAAGGTGATAGGCAGTTTTATTGAGGAACGATTAAGGTCCTAAATAATTAAAAAGTCTGCTATTTGTTAGACACAATGCGGTGTAGCGGTGGGATGGCCGGACAAACGCGCGGAGCGATCGGGGTGTCCTTGAATTTTTTGTTTCGTCTTTGAAGCAAAAAAGAAAAAGAACAGCGATTAAATACATGTAAAAGATTGTACGCGTTCACGACCTAAACGTCTAATTCTATATTTTTATACTGTAGTAAATAGCGATCATTTTTTTAATAGTTGATTTCATCAAACCTTTTTCCGATAGCAAGCTTTCCAGGTCCGGAGTAAGAATTTCTTCTTTTATCTCCCTATGTCCACTCTTCCTGGCGTATCTTTTCCACTCACAATGGTTCCACTACTGATTGCAATTGCTTTTATTATTTCTGCCATATTCTTCATATCAAGGGTAGAAATTTCATCACTTGGCTTATGATAATTCGGTTCATTGTCCATCTTGGAAGTGCTGATGGTATGTGCCGGAACTCCAAGTGCAGCAAGAGTTGCATTGTCAGAGCGGTAAAATAAATTTTCCTGGGGATAAGGGTCCGGTTCAAAGTGAAAATTGCTGCCTTCTAAATTGATTTGTAATATTTTACCAAAATCTGATTTGTCGTAACCGGTAATATAGGCGCTGTTATTTCCCCATTTGCTGTCAGTTCCTATCATTTCGATATTAAACATCGCTACTGCTTTTTCAGGATCAATCTCTTTGGAAAAGTATTGTGACCCGAAGCCTCCGATTTCTTCTGCGGTAAACGTTACAAATAGTAAGGTGCGTTCATTGTTATTCAACTCGCTGAAATATTTTGCAAGCATGATTACCGCTGTGGTTCCTGAAGCATCATCGTTTGCGCCGTTATAGATAGAATCACCTTTGGCATCAGGCTGGCCAATTCCCAAATGATCATAATGGGCAGAGAAAATAACATATTCATCCTTCCTTGACTTGCCGGGTAGCACACCAACTACATTTGCCAATGATGAAGAAGTGATTTTATTTTTTATTGAAAAATGATACGTCGAAGGATTTTCATTTGTCAACACAAAGAGCACCGGGGCTTTTGTTTCAAAGCTTTCCCGGTTGAAACGCTTTAAACGGCTGAAGCTTTTACTATGAAAATCATTTACTAAAACGATATACTTTTTATCCTCGTTGAGTAAACCAAAAGCTTCTTTAATAAAATTAGCCTCCTTGTCAATTACCACCTTTTTATATCCCGATTTCTCATCAAACTTCAAGTCTTCATTGCAGATGACTGCAATAATCTTATCTGCATCTACCAGATGTCCATCCATGTTTCCTGATGCTGAAATAAGAGTTGCTTTTATCATTGAAAACGGCTGTAGGTAGCTTTTCAGTTCATTGAAGCTCGTCAATCCTGATTTCTTAAATTCCCTGGCTCTAAATGTCGCTGCGCTGTCAATAGAAGGAGTAAAAGTTTCTCTGCCTTGCATTTTATCAGATGAAAGAATAGTTTCTATTCGCTCCACTTCTTTTGCATTAATGATGTTATCAATATTTTGAGCAGTAGAAACCAGGTAGGTGAAGCAAGTTAGTATCAGCGTTATAAATATTTTCATAGATAAGATTTAGAGTGGATTTAATTGTTTTTGGCCAATCTTGCGATCACCTCTTTCCCTTACGATTTAAAATACCTGGTTGGAAAAAGGTGGTGTATCGGGAATCTTAATTACATTAAAGCCATGATTGGTAGCCTTGTGGCAATCGTTGCAGGTGGCTGTTAATAAAGTGAAGCCACTGCTGAACTTATTTTCATTTTTTTCTTTGACAGCATTTGATAAACTATCCATGGCGGGTACAATCATATCAATAGATTTCACTTCCGGCCTGTCGGCGCAAAATTTAGGAATATCATCTAAGGCTTCCTGAATTTCACCTATTTCAAAATGGGCTAAGTCCCAGTTTTTATTCTTCCCTGCAAACCATAATTTAGCGTGGTGCACCTGTATCTGAGACATAAATTCACCAAGACCAGGTTTATATGAATTATCTATCTGATATTGAAGACTGTCTATCTTTTTTTCCAATTTGGGGTTATTAGATGCAGATTGGTTGCAGGAAAAACCTGCTACTACTATTAAATAGAAAAGAATGTTTTTCATTGCTTTGCCGTTTTAAAATTTAAAAAAAAATTGGGCGTTCTTTTCAAAATCAATACAAGGTAAAAGATTCTTTTAATTAGGTGGCAAACTCAAGTCGGGCCTTTTTTCTTTGCGCATAATCTTTATACAGTCATTTCTATCTGCTTTTTCGCTTCTTCGATGCTTTCGCGATTTCATTAAAGTCCAGGCATAAGTTAATCCAATATTCAAAATCTTTCTTTTTTTTAAATCCTTCCTGGCTTACATAACAATAACCTTTTAATTCACGCCCTTTCATTATCATTGGCAGAAAGCCATTTTTTTCTGCCACTTCTTCGTGTAAGGCAGGATCAAAACGGCACATCAGGTTATCGTTGCTTACATTGATGCACATCTTCCCATTTACCAAAAAAGCGAGTCCGCTAAACATCTTCTTTTCTTCAATTTTAAGTTTTGAAAATTCCAGAAGATGTTCCCGTATTCTGTTGGCAAGGTTTACGTTATAAGCCATTAAAAACTACCTTATTGTGTTGTTAGAAAAGGTTAATGTATCAAAATAA
>JBDTIC010000424.1:0-4736 GCA_039936595.1 Ginsengibacter sp.
TGCTGAATTTCCTCTACGGTATTGGGTGTCCATGGAATTACTAAAACGTTTTGCTCGTGAAATTCTTTGCATAATTCAGACGTAACAAGAGAATATTCCGGGCTGAATATATCAGGTTTAAAACCTAATTCATCAATGTAACCTTGCACAGTTTTCTTGTTGGCAGGCCCTACGAGGAATGAAATTTTAACGTCCGGATATTTCTCATGAACCAGTTTTAAAGCCCTTACATCAAACGATTGTATCATGGTGCGTGGCTCAATGCCTTTATCAATAATGATTTTCATTGCCTCATCCACATATTCTTCCAGAGTGGAATAATTTTTCCCGTCAGCTTTCGGACTTGATTTGATCTCTATGTTGTAGTGGTTTACATGATGTTTCTCTTTTGCATAAGCTTCCACAGAATCAATTAATACACTTAGAAGAGGTTTAACGGCGTGCATTTTCTTCTGTCGTGGAAAACCGGGATGCGGTTTAAGGCCTACATCATATTTGGCAACACTATCATACGGCATGTCGTATATAAGCCTGCTGTAACCATCTTTCTTCGTCATAGTATCTCCTTCAGGAGTAAGACAGAAATCACTACTGAAATAAGAATCATGGGATACGACGATCTTTTTGTCTTTAGACATTTGGAGATCCATCTCAAGCGTACAGCCGTAGTTGATCGCGTTCTCTTCTGAAGCTATGGTGTTTTCAGGCATTAAGCCCCGACCGCCTCTGTGAGCTTGCTCATCGAAAGCCCGTGCGCTATCCTTGTGCGAATTGGATGAGTTGCATGAAATCATTGCTGTAGTAATTAGTAAGAAAAATGATAATTGAATGTTGAGTGTCATTGTAGTGTAGTTTATTCTGAAGATTGGGTTTTAAATATTCGTTCCTCCCATTACAGGATCACTATAACTTTCTTTGCCGGTTTCTACGCGTCCTGCATATCTTTTTTTGAAAGCAGGATTCTCATTGATGCTCACGGAAAAATCATACCACCCATGGCTTTCATTTAAATCCAGTACAATAGTTTCCTGCGCTGAAAAGCCTATCCTTCTATATACCGGTTCATTGTTATAGCCGTTGTCCGTGACCTCTATGGTGTAAGACTGATTTTTATCTGAATTCGATATTTTCAATTCTATATTGCCTGTGAGCCTACTTTTTAGAAGTCTGTTTCGCTGGTATTCAAATTCCATCTGTATCTGGGGATCGCTTTTATTTCCGGCAAACTCCCTGAAAAAACCATTGGGACCATATACTCTCAGATGATACCCATCATCTTTGAAAGAACTCAAAGGCCATTTTTCCTTTAATGTATCACCAGCCGTTACAGCAAAATGCCAGGCACGCACCGGCTCAAAGATTTTTTTATCCTTTTTTTCACTTTCAAGTGTAATATATTCTCCTGGTGCATATACATTGAATGGGGAGCCTGCGGAGTCTTTACCAAATACAGCATTTTGTGCCTGCATGGTTACCTCAAAATTCTTTTTATCAGGGCCTAATTTACCATCGACATAAAGTTGATAAGGCAATGGACTGGCTGGTCTGATTCCAGGCTCCTGCAAAGCCAATGATTGAGCAGGTTTTAGATTGATCTTCTCTATTTCTTCTGCTGATAATTTTTTAAAATTATTTGGTTCGCTTTTAAATTTTGCATTGTAAATTTTTTCCAGGAAGGGATCTCTTGCAAGGATAAAAGATAATTTTTCTTTTTCCTTTCCATCGTATAAAGTGAAAGCCGAAGTGAGATTGCCACATACCGTACGACGCCAGTTACTGATATTTTCTTCTTTGATATTTTTCTTATACTTTTTATTCAAAAAATCTTCAAGAAACTGTATGGTTGACGTGTGGTCGAAAACCTGTGAACAAACTTTACCACCACGGCTCCAGGGTGAAGCAATGATCATGGGAACTCTAAAACCCAGACCGATAGGGCCACCACGTGCTTCTTTCTTATTGATTCCTTCTTTCAATTCCTGTTCACGTCGTACATATTCTACTCCACTGGTATTAATGCCGGGAGAGCATTTACCGGTGCGTGTATCTTCAGGATCAGGCGCCACAAAGGGAGGCACATGATCGAAGTAACCATCATTCTCATCGTAGGTAAGAATGAAAATGGTTTTCTTCCACACTTCAGGATTCTTTGTAAGAATGTCCAGTATCTCAGACGTAAGCCAAGCTCCATACCACGGGGCGCTTGGATGATCAGAAAGATTTTGAGAAGGCACCAGCCAGGAAACAGTGGGAAGTTGGCCCGAATCTACATCTTTTCGAAACTGGTATAAAAAATCACCTTTAGGCGCAAGCAGTTCTCTATCCACACCAGCTTCTTCGTATTTCAACGTTTCCAATTCATGATAATCGGGATCACCTTCGTTAGTTGTAAAAGCTCTCTGGTATAGATTCTTTTGGTATTGGGATAACTTTTCAAAATTTTCCTTGCTCCACTTGACCAATTCATCTTTGGTTTCATTCAGTACCTCCGTTTTCTTTTCAATTTCTTTTTTCAATTTCTCATAACTCTTATCCGACCTTGACATATCGTTTAGCTTATGCTCAAGTCCGCTGATTTCAGTGGGAAGAGTATCAGCAAGCTTCTGTAAAGTCTGAACATACCGTGAAGAGAACCGAACATTATATTGTGACAAAAATTCCAGTTGGTTACACCCAAAATTGGACAACCAGGATCTTTCCTCTCCCACAAATCCTCCACCCGCCGTTAGATCATTCTGATATATTTTCCAAGGAATATTGTTTTCTTCTAATCTTTCAGGGAATACCTTCCAATGGGCCTCTCCCCATGGAATATCATTTCTGAGGTATGCTTTTGTATTACCTGTCTTTTCAGCCCGGATAGTGCCGCCCCACAAATACAATCTGTTAGGCCAGGTACTTGTCATAGCGGAGCAAAAGTGCTGATCACAAATCGTAAATGCATCCGCCATTGCATAGTTGAATGGCAGATCCTCACGGGTATAATGCCCTAAGGTGAGTGGCATGTCAGCATACTTTTTATTTCCCGGTCTCTTGGCATTCAGCCATTGATCATATTTACCCAGGTTATTGGCATCCACCTGGCTGGAACGTGAGTGAGGGACAGAGCCCATCCACGTAATTTTGGTGTCCTTAATATCGAAGCGGAAAGGCACATAAGTTTCTCCTGCTTCATTAGTCTGCAGCCATACTAAGTTCTTATCAGGCAGGGTAATCGCCCGCGGATCGTTAAAACCTCTTACTCCGCGCAATGCCCCGAAGCAATGGTCAAATGCCCGATTTTCCTGCATAAGAATTACCACGTGTTCAGCATCAAGATAAGTGCTGCCTGTTTCAGGATTAATGGCAAGTGCCCGCTGAATTGAAGCTGGAAGGGCATTTGAGAGTCCTGCTGCGCCGGAAAGCAAGACTGCTTTTTTTAGAAACTCTCTCCTGGTATCCATTTTTAAAATCAAATTTTTATTAATTTACTTTTCTTCAATTCCACCACGAATTACGAAAATATATTTCCAAGCTTTAATTAATGCGCTAATAATTATTAGCGATGACAGTCCGGCACATCGCTTAGCTCATCATTCATTTAACTGAATATCTTTATTCTGAGAAAGCTCCTGCATCCATAAAACAGCTCCTCCTTTGATCCCTCTCTTATTGTCTTCAATGCTTATGTTATTATCCAGTTTAAAATTCAGCCGTTTCGCATTGCCGCCACTAATGTAAAGATGGTCATAGTTAAAGACAGTTTTCAAAATATTGATTATTTTCTTCATTCTTTTGTTCCATTTTCGTTTCCCGATTTTCAATCGTGCAGCCTCTCCAATATAATCATTATAATTTTTATTTTTAGTAACAGGATGTTGCGACATCTCAAGATGAGGAACCAGAAATCCATTCTTCATTATTGCGGAACCGAATCCGGTGCCCAGCGTAATCACCATTTCTACCCCATGCCCTTGTGACAAACTCAATCCCTGCAGATCAGCGTCATTAATGGCCAACGTCGGCTGTCCCAAGGTATTCTCCAGTTCCTTTTGTAAGTTATAATCTTTCCAAAGATCATTTCCAAGTTTCGGCGCAGTTTTTACTATTCCCTCTTTTACATACCCCGGAAAGCCGGCAGTAATTTTATTGTATTCCGGAAAGCGGTCTGCTATCTTTTTTATCACGATCATCACTTTCTCTGGAGAAGGAGGTTTAGGAGTTTTTTCTCGTTCATACTCCTGCAAAAAATTACCTTGACTATCTAATACCGTGGCTTTTATATGCGAACCGCCAATATCAATGGTAAGTATTTTTTCGTCTGTTTCCATCATATCATTTTTTTAATGAGGTTAAAAATAAATCCTTTTCAACAAAAGTAGCTTCTATGGGATAAAGGGGTGCATATAATCGTTAACTGCAGGTCGCTGCACTTCAAAATTAAAATCTCTATCCGTTGAAGCCACTTTATAATGATGCACAATATTTTCCGGATACGGCAGGCATAGCCTGAAGGAACAGAGATAAAACATAATCTAATAGAGAAGTTAATTCCATACTATAACTACCGTCTCCCGCGGTTTTTACTACTCTATAGCCATCGCTTACTGATATATTTCAAGAACTCTTCCGTTGGTTGATACCGTTCCGTTAATGGGCCTGCCTTTGTATCGGACAATTTAAGATGTTTGTACAATCCTGCAAGCTAACTCCCGGCAAGCCATAGAAAATTCGGTAAAAAAGCTCTTCAATAAATA
>JBDTIC010000425.1:0-4621 GCA_039936595.1 Ginsengibacter sp.
GCGCTTATATAAACAGATCCTGCGAAGGTAACCGGATTTTTATACTGAATATCGAGCACACTGCTTATCTTATCTCCATATTTTGCCTGGAAACCTCCATTATAAAAATTAATATTTTTCACTAATTCAGGATTGATAAAACTTAGGCCTTCCTGCTGCCCGTTTCTTACCAGGTAAGGGCGAAAAATTTCAAAGTCATTGATATAAATGAGATTCTCATCATAGTTGCCTCCACGTACCGAGTATTGGGAAGTAAGTTCATTATTGCTTCCCACCAGTATTTTAATCAAGCCCTCCACGCCTCCTGTTGCAGAGGGCAGGGTAGCTACACTCTTTGGGTTAATTTTAACCAGTCCCGTTTCAGTCCTTGTTTTATCATTAGTGATGACAACTGTCTCCAGCGTTTTCCCTGTGCGTATAAGCCTGATTGTTGCCTTCTCTTCTTCCTCGTCGCTTAAGTAGAAATTTTTCTGTTCATCACGAAATCCGGAATGTGAATACACCAAAGCAAATGCCTTGCCTGCTGGCACCTTAATGCGGTAAGATCCTGAATCAGAAGTGAGTATTCCGTTCGTTTTACCGAGGAGGGTAACAGTTGCTCCCGGTAACGGGTCTTCATTTTCATCAATTACCCTGCCTGACACAAAAGCCGTTTTCTGTTGGGCATTTACGGGGAGAGTATTAAGGAACAAGAAAAATAAAACCATTAATCTCATAAAGTGAAGATAATATTTCTGCGAAATTACAGTTATAGAATCTTGTGTTTAATAAATCCGTTTACTGCTTCATGTGGGAAATCCTTATTATTCCCGGCTCCTGAATTGATAAGGCTATTGCGCTTCATCCTTGACATTTATTGTCTACTTCATTTTCAATTTTGTTATTTTTGAAAAATGCGAATATTCTTTTCTGCTATTGTTATTTCATCAATGCTATTTTGGAGTTGTGTTTCATCAAATGATGATAAGATCGAAAAGGCACCTGTCACCTCGGTTGCTATTCCCAGCGACACATTTCACCTGTTGTGCCAGTACTGGAAATTAGATGAGGCGGATCATCCCACTTCACGGGACGTTTCTTTTACAAATGAAGACGGGATTTTATTTCAGTCCGGCATTGTTTTTATGACGGATTCCTCAGTGCTTGAGAATCCGGCAGGTGAAATGGCTTATGGAAGATTCAAAGTGCACGATGATTCCATTATTGTGAATTTTGATAAAGTAAGAAAAGCAGTGTATGTGATCAGTAAACTAAACAGAGACGAGCTTAATATGAGCAGAACGGAGAATGCACATACATCTGAACTGACTTTCAAAGCAACCCACACCTATTGGCCTGAAGCAAACGAAAACCCTTTTTCAAGATTAAATTATCAATGGAGTCAAAAGCCCACAAAGCCTGAAACTGACGAATTAATTAAGAAGCGCCTCAGAGATAATATCCGATTCTATTCTTATTATTTTAATGGAGTTATCAATGGGGGAGCTAAAACGATTGATTTCATTGCTTTGCCATGCTGTCTTAACTGGTACGAAGGAGGTATTACCATTCAAAGTGAAAACAAACTTGATAAGAAATGGGCGAATTGCTTTTATTCTGAAGAGCAAGCCTTCAAAGCCAGGCAAATATTAGAAGATGTGCTTATGCAAAAGTATAACTGGGATACCTCTCAGTCAAACTGGCTAAAACAAACTGTACTTGTGTTGCAACAGATTCATGAAAAGCTATAAACTTTAGTGAACAAGATATATTTCATCACGGAAAAGCCAATTCGAATTATTCGATTTCTGTATTCCTAAATTGCATATTTTAGATAAATAACTATATAAAATTCCCTTTTCCAAAAATTAGAAGAGAATCATCTATCTTAATACTTCTTTAAATAATTTTTATGCTGGAAATATTTCACAAAAAGATAAAAAAAAATCGAAGCATCCCTTATTGAATATCTTATTGACGAAGATGCTTTCGAAAATTGAGGAAAGACATTGAACTTACTGATGAACAAAAACTTGCGACACATGGTGAGTTCAATGACTCAAGTTATCACAATTACTCCACGCACTTAACAGATAATATTTACAATATTAATATTCGTCAGGATACAAAACAAATGATTCTCATTTTGACAAGAGAATTTAATTCTCACAATCTTTTCAATTTCTCAATAGTTTCTTTTGGATTTACTGACTTGAAGACTGCGCTGCCAGCTACCAAAACATCAGCTCCGGCAGAGACTATTTCAGCCGCATTTTGCAAAGAAACTCCACCATCTACTTCAATTTTTGAATCAGATTGTGTATTAATGATCAGCTTTTTTAGTTCTTTTATCTTTTGAATGGAGTGAGGGATAAAAGATTGTGCACCAAAGCCAGGGTTCACACTCATCAGGCATACCACATCAATATCGGTGATAATATCCTGCAGGAGTAGTACAGGCGTTGAAGGATTAATTGCCACCCCTGCCTTCATCCCCAACGATTTTATTTGCTGAATATTTCGATGTAAATGAGGGCATGCTTCGAGGTGGACTGTCAGACTATTTGCACCTGCATCCATGAATTCTTCTGCATATTTTTCCGGTTCTAATATCATAAGATGCACGTCAAAAAATTTGCTGCTTGTTTTTCTGATTTGTTTAATAATGGACATTCCAAAACTAATATTGGGAACGAACCTTCCATCCATTACATCCAGATGAAACCAGTCAGCTAAACTTTCATCAAGCATCCTGCAATCGGATTGAAGGTTTAAAAAATCAGCGGCTAAAAGAGATGGCGCTACTATTGACATTATGTTTACTATTTATAACTTATAATTTATTAATTCGCTACTCACCGTTCACAATTTATTACCTCTCTGAAGACTGTCCAACGCCTCTCTTGCTTCCACATAATCTTTATCATACAATAATGCTTTCTGGTAGCTTTCAATGGCATCATTTTTCCGGTCCAATTTTTCATAACATTTACCCATCCAGAAATAGCCCTCATCAAAATTATTTTGAACGGTAACAGCACGTCTCAAAACCTTGATTGCATCCTCGTATTTTTTTTGATGATATAAAGCGATGGCTTTTTCACGATAAGCGTACATGTAAGTAAAGTCAAGGTTCAGGCAGCTATCTAAATAGGTGATTGCTTTCTGTGATTCATTTAAATAATTATAATAAATGCCCTTAATGAAATAGGCGTCTTTACCGGATTTAATTTTGTTGGCACGTAAAAGTTCGTCGGCTATCATTAATGCTTTTTTACTTTTTATTTCTGCATACACTGTACCAAGTGCAACCAGATAATCCGGAAGGGGGTAAATTTTTATAGCATGCTCCAGAGAATTGATTGCGTTCGACGTATCGTTATTTTCAAAATATAAGGTGGCTTTAATATTCCACAAGTAGGCACTTCCACTGTCTTTTGCTAATTCCTGACTTGCAATGGAAATTGCAGAGTCATGATACCCTTCGTTTCTATACGCTTCTATCAAATTCACTTTCAACATCAAAGAATCCGGATGTTCTTTTATATTTTTCTTTATAGATTCTATTGAGTTGTGATGAGGTGGAAGATGATTTATTACCTTGTCATTTGAATTACAGGAAGTTGTAAATGAAATTACGATGGTTATAAAAGTTAATATTTTTGACCGCATCATGTTGCAAATTTAATGTTCTGAACGTTAATGTCGCGGTCGAAAAGAAGATGAGTTGATATTAGGATATAATCTAGGGAAATGCTACACCCACACTTGCTCTCTACATCTGGGTTTTTACGCAGGGAACTAAATCTAACTAAGGCTAATTTAAAAATCACGAATAAAAATCCTGTCAGGAAAATTAACCGTTTTATTCTGCCGGAAAACCTTTTGTGTGGTACAACATTGACACACCATTTATTTGTTTCCAATTTATCGTGTGAACACCTTCTTACAGTTTATCTTCTTTTTCTCCGGTGTAGATCAGCAGGCCTTGCCCGCCGGGATTATTTAGAAGCGGATTTTGCCCAATTCCTACAAATCTGGAATTCTCGAGTATTAGATTAGTACGCTTCGAACGTCGGACATCTACTCTAACTCTATCACCTCGCAATCTTTAATATCCCTCCCATCAATTGCAAAGCGAATAAGTGTTTTCACTTTATGCCATCCATGTTTACCCGCTGCACCCGGATTCATGTGCAGGCATTTAAGTTTTTCATCGTACATGACTTTTAAAATATGAGAATGGCCACTAATAAAAAGCTGGGGTTTATAAATTAAGATTTCTTTTTTGCTTTCTATATTGTATCGAGGTGGATAACCGCCGATATGCCGAATCATTACCTTCACCTCTTCGCACATAAAAACCAACTGTTCAGGATACATGCTCTTAATATCATATCCATCAATATTTCCATAAACGCCGCGCAGTCTTTTAAAGGATTTTAATTGATCTGCAACTGCGGATGTTCCAAAATCTCCCGCATGCCAAATCTCATCACAATTTTTGAAATGCTCAAAAACAGTCTGGTCCAGGTAATTGTGTGTGTCAGAAATAAGACCTATTCGTGTCAAAATATTTTATTGCAAATTTACAAAAGACATTCCCGGTATCGTAGATCAGGCCATGGAATTCCTAATCGTA
>JBDTIC010000426.1:0-3264 GCA_039936595.1 Ginsengibacter sp.
GGGCAAGCTGGAAAGGTTACCGAAATGGCGATGCCGGATGTTATGACAAACAGGCATTGGTACTGGTAAATTACGGCAATGCCACCGGCCAGGAAATTTATGATTTAAGTGAAAGGATCAAAATTTCCGTTCAGGAAAAATTTGGAGTTGACCTGGAAAGAGAAGTGAATATTGTATGAAAAATCAGTTACAATGTCAACCATTTTTCACATTTCCGGTAACTAAAACATTTGCCACACACATAAAAAAGATTTTTCTGCCGGTATTTTTATTTTGTGCCGTACAGTCTTTTGGTCAAAGCAATTTTAAATTTTTTCGTGAACACTCCAAAGCAGGGGATGACATTACCATAAATTATTCTCCCGCATAAACGATCACGAATACTTCCACGCCTTTACGCGGCATTGTATATACATCAGGCAGCAAAGATCAGACAACAAATGATCTTACTCCGACAAAACCCAGGAGTATTTATACGGGCACAGTAAAAACAGATACCTCTGGTGTGGCCCCTGCAAAGCTTCTTTCCCGGCAATGCTAAAGAGGGTTGCCAAATATAAAAATGACCCTGAGCAACAATCAAAAAGACGCTCCCCAATGGAACTTTTTTTAATGCCATCGTGTCAGAAAAAAAGGTGTGGCACTTATTTTGTAAAATGACAAAAAAAAGAATTTATGCAAAAAGGAAGTATAAGGGTACAAACGGAGAACATTTTTCCTATCATTAAGAAGTTTCTCTATAGTGATCACGAAATATTCATACGTGAATTGGTAAGCAATGCGGTTGATGCTACGCAAAAATTGAAAACCCTGGCCTCTAATGGTGAAGTAAAAGAGGACATTCAAAATACAGATATCCATATATTGATCGATAAGGATAAAAAAACACTGACTATTTCTGATAAAGGAGTAGGCATGACAGAGGATGAGGTAGATAAATACATTAACCAGGTTGCATTTAGCGGAGCCGAAGAATTTTTGGAAAAATATAAAGGAAAAAATGAGGCCAATATCATCGGGCATTTCGGCTTGGGATTTTACTCTTCTTTCATGGTCAGCGAGAAGGTAGAGATCCTTTCAAAAAGTTACAAACCAGATTCAAAAGCGGTGCGATGGGAATGTGATGGAAGCCCTGAATATACCTTAGAAGAATCAGAAAAGGAAAATCGGGGTACTGACATTGTACTTTATATCAATGAAGAAAGTAAAGAGTTTTTAGAGGCCGATAGAATCCGGCATATCCTTGAGAAATTTTGTAAATTTTTACCTGTTCCTATTTTCTTCGAAGATAAGCAGATCAACAATCCTGCACCGGCCTGGACAAAAAAACCGGCCGACCTGACAGCACAGGAATACCAGGATTTCTATAAAGAATTATATCCGTTTGGAGAGACGCCTTTATTCTGGATTCATTTGAATGTCGATTATCCTTTTAATCTTACAGGCATTCTTTATTTTCCCAAAGTAAAAAAGAGTTTTGAAATCCAAAAAGATAAAATACAACTCTACAGTAACCAGGTATTTGTCACCGATGAAGTAAAAGACATTGTACCCGAGTTTCTGATGTTGCTTCATGGCGTAATTGATAGCCCGGACATTCCGTTAAATGTTAGCAGAAGCTATTTACAAGGCGATCCTAATGTAAAGAAAATAGGTTCCTATATTACCAAAAAGGTAGCTGATAAATTAGACGAACTCTTTAAAGAAGATAGAAAATCATTTGAGGAAAAGTGGGAAAGCCTCGGCCTCTTTGTGAAATATGGTATGATCACTGATGATAAGTTTTTAGAAAAAGCCAATAAGTTTAATCTTTATGAAGATGCAGACGGTGGCAAGTATTATACCCTTGAAGAATACCGTGCTGCTGCGGAAAGTTTACAAAAGAATAAGGATGGCAAACTGGTGATGCTTTATACCTCTGATCCCGTACAACAAAATAGTTTTATTAAGGCTGCGCAGCAGAAAGGATATAAAGTAGTAAAACTTGAAACTATTGTAGATGCTGCCTTTATCAATAATATAGAAATGAAGTGGCCTGATCTGCAATTCGTAAGAGTTGACGCGGATATTCTTGAAAACATCATTGATAAAAATGAGCATGCTGACAGTGTGTTAGGTAAGGAGGAGGAGGAGAAATTAAAAGAATTATTTCATGTAGAGATTCCTGATCTGCATACCACTGTAGAGGTGAAAGGTTTATCTCCCGAATCAGCTCCGGTCATTGCAACCCGCCCTGAGTTTATGAGAAGGATGAAGGACATGGCAATGAATGGTGGCGGAGGAATGGGTAGTTTTTACGGCAACATGCCAGAAGAAGTAACCTTAACTGTAAATGGCAACCACCCCATATATCAAAACATTTTAAAAGAAGAAAATGCAGAACATCAAGGAAAACTGATAAAGAATTTAACTGACCTGGCTTTACTTTCGCAAGGACTTTTGAAAGGTAATGAGTTAACTATCTTCATCAACAGAAGTGTAGAAATGATGGAAGACAAACCGAAAAGTAAAATAATTACAGAGATTTAAATCCTTAACAAGAATTTTTTAAAACCATTGCCTGAAAAAGTGATGGTTTTTTTATGTAAAAGATAGTAAAATGTGATGAGTGTTACTTTGCACTGCCAATATTTGATCTATTAATAAATATCCCGGGTTTTAAAATCCGTGCAGGTTTCAATTATATTTGTTCCAGTTTTGATGAAACAGCAAAAATTATTTTTAAAAAATAAAATCTTCACAATGAAATTTTCAACCATAACATCTGCTATTCTGTTTTTATTAATTTTTTATTTTCTTACAGTCAATGCTACGCTGGCACAATCTTCCCGGTTTTCTGTCAATCAATATAACAATGGAAAGGGTGATACTCTACTTTATCGCCAGTTGTATCCGGACTCTGATACCCTTCGCAAATACCCGCTTGTTATTTTCCTACATGGATCGGGCGAACGCGGTAATGACAATGAAGCACAATTAAAATGGGGTGTTATGAATTTTGCAAGTGACGACGCAATGATTAGGCATCGGGCAGTAGTGATAGCACCTCAATGTCCGGCCAAAATGCAATGGTCTAATTTTTCCAGAGGAACTGGAACACAATTAAACCTTCAGACAGCTCCATCCAAGCCCATGGAACTTTTAATAGAATTGATTTACCATGCTATCAAAACTTTGCCTGTTGACACGAATCGTATTTACATCACAGGGCTTTCTATGGGAGGTTTCGGCACTTATGACGCTATAGCAAGGTATCCTCATTTA
>JBDTIC010000427.1:0-2810 GCA_039936595.1 Ginsengibacter sp.
TTTTAATATCTTTATTTGCCAGCATCAGTTTCATTTTGTTGACGTCTGCATCAGATATAGCTGACATATTGCTATCATTAAATTCTTTGCCAAGTTTATGAAAGGAAAACCCTTCTACATATTTTGCCCCTGCACTATCTGTCTTTTCCAGAGCATCAAAAAAAGAAAACCGGTTAAAAGAATACAAGGCTACACCTGTCTTCCATTTGGCATTTTGAAGAGTGCTTTCTTCGTGATTCATATTGTTCGACGAATTACTACCACAACTGCTTAAAATAATAATAGCGAAAAAATAGAAATACCAAAACTTGATGTTGATCATGTCTTTTATAATTATGAGGTTCTAAATTGCATCTCTAAACGATCTATTTCCAGGGCAGGAATGAGTAAGTACTTGCTGCCTAAATATTTATTTTCCTATTAGCGTATTCAAATCGAATTCCAATTGAATAACGATTGTCAAAACTAAAAATTTTTATTAGGCCAAAATGTTCTGGAATTAACCATTTTTATGAAATAGTTACCCTTTTTAAGAAAATTCGAGGCAAAACATGTCTTGATATAAGTCTAATCGCTCCACCTTTCATTCATCGCCTGCACCGCGCTTTCTGGCGCTTTCTCAAAAGTAGCCGTCACATTCGCGTTGCAAATGAAAATAAAAGACGTGACCCCCTTTTATCTATAAGCATGACATGTCTTTAAGAGACAAAACAGTGGGGGATAAAAATAAATGATTAAAAAGTGTTTTTGAAATAACGTCGTGATAGATTTTAAATAATGTTGAATACAAATAGTAAATTAGCTATTAATGATTCGTACTGAAACCTCTCATTATTTAAGGAGTAATGAATGCTGTTTACAATGAGTTATCTTCTTCGTTTAGTTTTTGATTTAGTTTCAACAGGTAATTGCTCACTCTGCATTTCTCTCTGTAAATAACCAACCACCGATTCTTTGAGTTCTTTTGCAGCAGCAGGTGTAAAAGGAGAACTCTCCGGTTCATATCCACCGTGTTCCCATGCAGATTCTGTGGGCATATAACCAAACCAGCCGTTAGTATAGCCAAAATAAAAGGTAAATGGGAACGGTGACCGACTGCGGACTTCAGCAGCCACTTCACAGAAAAGCTCAATAGAAGCACTCCAAATGGCAATGTCTTTATTAATCTTTAAGAATCTAACCGGAAGCTTAACCATATTAATTCCAGCTTTCGTCGTACTTGTGTATTCACTCAACTCTGATGGCCAATCCATACCAGGCTTTCTTGGTGTTTCCAATGTCAGGGAACCCGTAACCAATTTAATGCTATCAACACAAGTCTCAATCTTTTTGTAAGCCTCTAATATCCTATCACCCAATAACACTTTGAATTGACTTAGGTGCCCTGATCTGGCATCTGGATACACACTGTAAATAGGCGCCAGGTTACCCGCAGCACCATTCACAAATAAGGTGGGATACCCAATTTTCTCCTCTACATATTCGGAAACGACGCCAGGAGCATCACCACTAATCAGCTTATTATAAAACCCCATTACCGTACCGTGTATAGGATAGTTAACTACTAAAGCCAGAGGACTTCCATCGTCTTTATCGATCCTTATGACTCCTACCCTCCTGTCAACTGGCAAATCAGGATTCAAACCTAGAGTGACCTTCCCATTTGCATCTATGCCGCGCCGGTTAATGTTTGCCTGAGAAAATCCCCAACCGACACCCAGCTGTGCAGGCACAAGGTTTTCACGGGCCTTTAAAATTCCATCAATTAATTTTTGTTCTGCCATGGCAGTGTAAACCGAATCAACGGTATGAGTGATTTTATTTCCCAGATAACCATATAGGCCAAAAGCTCCTACTTCAGGAGCCGAATGTGTATGTGTGACTGACCACCACACATTTAGTGGATTAATTCCATACTGTTTCTGAAGCCTGGATGCAACCTTATCATACTCTGAAGGTGAATAGAGACATATATCTGTCGATATGATAAAGAACTGGGTGGTTCCATCATCAATCGCTAAAATGCGATGATAGATCCGGTCCAGAATACCATCGGACGTGCGATCATTATAACCAAGAAGGTATTGAGAGTTCGAAGGAGTGATATCCTCCTTCACCACAGCAGCACGAAATTGTGCCTTTACTACCGGAACACCAAATAGCAAAAAAAGAGGTAAAAAAGTAAACAGCCAACTAATGCCACGGCTACGATTGTGGCATCTAAATTTTCTGTGAATTAAACCTAAAATTCTAACATTATTCATCCTTATGGATTTAAGTTTAAAAGTGTCGTGTTTATTTTGATACAAAAAACCAAATGTCCAAATTAAGAAAACCATCAAATACCAATAGTCTTGAGTCTGAGCTAAATTTTTATTTTTAGATCACTTAAAGCGGTATACTCACTGCCTCTTTTTCCCCTTCTGCATAGTTGAATAATCCTTATTTTACCTCTGGCCACAGGCCATCAATCAGGTTCACAGTACGGTCAACCAACATCTTGCCACCTTCGGGGCCAACCAGGTTGCTCTGAACAATGGCACTGTAACTACCACCGGCTACTGCCTTTGCTGTAGGAAGATAAGTTCCCGGGCCTGCCAGTTGAATGGTAATTGTCTGTAATGCTTTGCTGCGTGCCTGCATACGGATTCCATAATCGGTGAACAGCTCAAATTGGTTTGTACAGATCACCACATCACCGAGACGTATTACGTGTATCTCTGTATCGTAAGTAGGGTTAGGGTTCGTCTTCTGCATTTCATACCGTTTAACTACGGCATCATACCAGGTCATCTTTGCAAGTATTTTGT
>JBDTIC010000428.1:0-6377 GCA_039936595.1 Ginsengibacter sp.
TCCATTTTGAAATAGATAGATGATCCTCTTAGCCTTAGGTGCAAACTGAGGGAGGCCCGTTAGTATCATTTCTTCATCGCTCTTATTGCTAAACAGATCTGGTATTAACAGCGATCCTAAAGCTACGCTGCCGATACCTAAGCTTAGTCTTGAAAGGAAGCGCCTCCTATTTAGTCTGAGGCTGTGTTCCAGAATTTCTTTTTGCATATTTAGGTTTTAGAAAGGGTTTCTTCCATATTATAGATCATACTAATCACTTTTATCAAGGCAGCGGTGGCATTCACATCCGGCTTGTTATCCTGCGGATACTCACCTACTTTTAAAGTCAAAGCAGCATCTAACCGTTTTTGGCGAAAATCATTTAATTGTCCATCATAATAAGATTTTAGTATCATGAATTCATTATCAGCGGCAGTCCTGCAAATGATTCTCCGGAAAGCTTTTTTTATTTTTTCATCTGCTGAAAGATTGTTTTCCATCAGTTTTTCTGCCAGTACCCGGGATGCTTCCAGGACAGTAGGATCATCCATCATCATTAATGCCTGTAGTGGTGTATTGGTTTGCGACCGGGTCACTTCACATTGGTCTCTGTTGCTTGCATCAAAAAGTATCATACTTGCAGGCGGTACCGTTAACTTTATAAATGTGTACATGCCCCGACGATATAATGCATCTCCTCTGTCCTGTTTGTAAGTTGCCAGCTCTCCCCTTCCTGAACTGGCCATTTCCCATAAGCCTTTGGGTTGGTAGGGCTTAACACTGGGGCCGCCAATAGTTCTCACCAATAATCCGCTACTGGATAAAACAATATCTCTTACTATCTCAGCTTTTACTCTAAGACGTGGGGCACGGGCGAGGTAAATGTTTTCAGGATCTTTTTTATAATTGTCTTCATTAATGTGGGATGATTCCCTGTAAGTGCCGGACATTACAATTTGTTTCATTAGTCTCTTGATATCCCAGCCATGTTCCATAAAGTCTACAGCAAGCCAGTCAAGCAATTCAGGATGCGAAGGCAGTGTTCCCTGCATACCAAAGTCTCCGGCAGTCTTTACAAGTCCTCTTCCAAAAATTTCCTGCCAGATATGGTTTACAAACACACGCGCCGTTAGAGGATTGTTTTTATTGACTGTCCATGCGGCTAAGCCAAGCCTGTTACGGGGGCTATTAATAGTGTCGAACGGCATCACCGCTTTTAGGGCGGAAGGAAAAACTAGTGTGGTTGGCTCGTTATAAACACCACGGTTAAGGATATAAGTTTTTCGAGCGGTATCCATTTCACCCATTACCGATACCATCATACTGCCCGTATCTTTTTTATTGATGAACGATAAAATGCTCTTTACATCCGCATCGTCAATGGTGAGTATCGGATTTTTTGCCGGTTTTGAAACACCTACATCACCCTCGTAACCAACCTCTTTAGTACTGTTAAAAAATGCAAATAGCTGGAAATAGTCTTTTTGTGAAATAGGATCGTACTTGTGATCGTGACATTGAGCACATTCGGCGGTTAGACCGATGATTCCTTTACTAAACGTCTTTGTCTTATCGAGGATATATTCAATGCGGTATTCCTCGGGAATTACTCCGCCCTCTTCCGTGTATTTATGATTTCGAAAAAAAGCCGTTGCAAGTATTTCCTCTTTTGAAGCATTGGGTAACATGTCACCGGCAATTTGCCAGGTGATAAATTTATCATAAGGAAGATTTTCATTAAAGGCATGTATCACCCAATCGCGCCATGGCCATTGGGTTCTAACATTATCATCCTGGTAACCATAACTATCTGAATATCTTGCAATATCCAGCCAATGAATCGCCATCTTTTCTCCAAACGCCGGATCTTTTAAAATATCATCTACCATTGCCTCATAAGCATTACCGCCGGTATTGGCCATAAATCGGTCCATCATTTTTTCTGAAGGAGGTAAACCGGTAAGATCGAGAGACAACCTTTTTAGTAAACGTTCCTTGTCCGCTTCTACATTAGGCTTGAGTCCTTTATCTTCCTGTTTTGCAAGAATAAAATAATCAATTTCATTCCTGGCAAGCTTTTTATTTTTTATTGTAGGAAGAGGAGCTTTTACAGGTTTCACCAATGACCACAACGGCTCATATTTGGCACCCTGGCTGATCCACTTTTTAAAAAGAGCTATTTCATATTTTGACAAAGGCCCGAGATGTGCAGACGGAAGCGGCATTTGGTAAGAACTATCGGTAGAAGAAATTCGTTTAAAAACTTCAGACTCATCCGGCTTGAAAGGAATTATCGCGAATGTACCTTTAGCTTCCCTTAATGGAGCCAAAGCAGAGTCCCGGATGTCCAGCCTCAACCCTGCTTCTCTTTTGTTTGCATCGGGGCCGTGGCATTTAAAGCATTTATCTGATAATACAGGACGGATGTTGAAATTAAAACTTACCTGGTCAGGAATTGCCTGTTCATTGTTGTCGTCTGTGCGCATGAAAACAACCCATATAATAACAGCAACCAACAACAAAGTGATTACGATCCAAAATTTGAATTTCATATTTTTAAGCTTTTTTATTTTAGCTTTTTTTAAATTAGCTCGGCACGAATACCTCTTTATTTTGACCTATTAATTTGCCAGGAAAGATTTTTTAAGAAGTCTAAATTAATAAATAAGATTTGATTTTTTAATAGTCCCATACCTATTTTTCCAATAAACAATTCCGGTGACAGCATACGAGACAATGCCAACGATCTAAAATTTATTATATTATCATCCTTTTTATCATTTGAAATCTATTCATAAGCAATCAACAATTATAAAACAATTTTTGTTTCAAAATTAATTCTTAAGGTAATCTTCTCAAGCCTCAAGGTATCGTTTTTTGATTATATCATTCAAATATTTTAGGACTTCACAGTTATCTGAAGCAGTGTCAGTTAATAGAATGTGCAGTGTATGAATGAAATAGACAGATCATCGCTGGCACAGAACGAGAAAGTAAAACGAGGGATATAATAATTTTGAGATGTGGTCCATCACTCCTTATAGTAGTAAGTTAATGACTTCGTTGTATCCTGTAAATTACAATGCTATCAAGATAGCAGCACATGATGGATCTCAGCAAGCCTGTTCAATTCAATAATATTGGTACATCTTAGCTTTTCGAAAATTCTTGCTTTGTGAGTACCTACAGTTGATTTATGAAGGTTTAATGTTTGGGACATTTGAGCTACTGATTCACCCCTGCTCATGTGTTGCACCAATTCGAATTCACGTGGAGATAATTTATCAAATGGATTTTCCGACCGATTTTTATCCTGCAGCTCAGATAACAATAATTCGCTCAGTTCTGCACTCATGTATTTTTTATTATTTAGTACCGAAGAGATCGCTTTTTGTATTTCAGAGCCGGGAGCATCCTTACGTAAATAACCCATAACTCCCATCTTCAGGTATCTTTTTGCGTAAAGATCTTCCGCATTCATACTAAATATAATGATCCTGGTAGCAGGCTTAAAAGAAAGGATAGAATTTACTACGCCAAATGAATCTGTATTGGGCATATTCACATCCATAATGATGAGATCGTAACTGTTTTTCTTAACTTTTTCAAAAGCAGAGTCGCCATCATAAGCTTCATCAATTTGCACATGCGACATAAAGTCTTTGATGAGAAGAATTAATCCTGATCTTACTATAGAATGATCATCAACAATCAAGAGATTGGGCATAATGGTATGTTGTTTATTTAAGTAAAAGTTGTTTTGATCAGAAGCTCTTTTTTTTGGGGGCAGAAGCTTTTAATTTTTCAAATATAAAATAAAGTTTTTTAGAATAGAGCCGCAATTGAAAAAAAGGATACACCATCTTTTCACAATAAGCTTTCTACAGACTCATTGTGACGCTATGTGAGTAATTACCCTGTGTATCATCTAATAAAAGCATCGTAGTTTTTTGGGGATTAAAGAATCGTAATTATACGATTCGATCATTAATATTCTACAACCATTTCCTTTACGTACTACAATGGAAGGAATAGCTGCTATCTATTTTTGCTAAACATTACACAAAACCCAAAAAACAAAAAAAAACCCATTATGAAAACCCTCATGAATTTATCCGATCAGGAATTAATTTCTCTATATCTCGAAGGAGACGATGATGCAATTTCATTGCTGGTTGAACGATACAAAGACAAATTGTACACATCTATTTATCTACTTGTAAAAGACAAGTACCTCGCAGAAGATTTTTTTCAGGATACATTTTTCAAAATTATTGACACTTTACAAAGCGGTAAATATAAAGACGAAGGTAAATTTTTGCCATGGGCTATGCGTATTGCACACAATCTTTGTATTGATCATTTTAGAAAAGTAAAGCGCAAGCCTCCCGTTCAAACTAAAGACAACTGGGATATTTTTGAATCGATCAATTTATCTGAACCCGGAGTAGATGATCACATCATTAAAGCCCAGGATCATTCCGATCTTAGAAAACTGATTGACCTGCTTCCTGAAGAACAACGTGAAGTAATTGTGATGAGACATTATGCAGATCTATCCTTTAAAGAAATTGCAACAGTTACCAAATGCAGTATAAATACTTCTTTAGGCCGTATGCGGTATGGCCTTTTAAACCTGAGAAAAATGATGAATAATTCACAGTGTATTGCCGATTAGTATTTCTGAAACCACAGGCTATTTGTAGCCCCCCTGAAAAAAGCGAAAAAGCTGTCTCTGACGAGGCAGCTTTTTTGTTTTAAGGATTATTTTTATTAATACAAGTTTCCTATCTTTGTAAACTATTAACACTACCCCCAAGGTAACATTCTTCACTTTAAAAATTACAGACGCTAATTAAGGATACCCAATATTATCCTAATTCTCATTATGAATTCCTATTTTAATTAGGAATATAACAATGTTTTTATGAACAAACGTTGATTGAAGGATTGACTCCTTTAAAGCAAAATGAGACGTTAAGTCAAGAATAGCCAATATAGTTTAGTAAAATTTTAATTCAACGAATGTTATTTAAAGATATCCCTATCCAAAGAAAATTGATGAGAATTTTTCTTCTCATAAGCGGGATTATTCTTTTCGTAACATCGACAGTATTTTTTCTATATGAAGTGTATTCTTTTCGTCAGATCATGATGCAAAGATTGTCCACTCTGGGACAAGTAATAGCTACCAATAGCAATGCTGCTCTCCAATCTGGTGATAAAAAAGCAGCCAATGAAATATTAAAGGCATTGAAAGATGAACCACAAATAATTGCTGCGGCCCTTTATGACATCCGTGGAAATATTTTTGCGCAATATTATAGGGATCCAAAAAAAATGGTTCAATTTCCCGCTTTACCAGGCAGCAATGGTACGGTATTTAACGACAGTGATGTTATAGAGTTTCAATCGGTTATGAACTCAGATAAGCGTATCGGCACGATCTATCTGAAGTCTGGAAAAGAGAATATGCATAAAAGATTTCTATTAGTCGGGATTACCACTCTGGTAGCACTAGCGATATCATTATTACTTGCCTATTTCCTGTCGAGGTTATTCCAGAGAAATATATCAAAACCTATTCTTGATTTGGCAGCAACAGCAAAAAGGATTTCAGTAGATAAAGATTTTTCAGTGAGGGCTGTAAAATCAGGTAATGACGAATTGGGTTTTCTCAGTGATTCTTTTAATGATATGGTGCGACAAATTCAGGACCAGAGTAACAATCTTAAAGATATCAATCAAAAATTAGATAAAAGTGAAAAGTTTTTTAGGGCCATAATTGACCACAGTACCGACATGAAAATTTTAGCCACTGTGGAGGGAAAAATATTTTATGTAAGTCCTTCCATCACAAAAATTCTGGGTTACGATACGAAAGAAATTTTGAATAGCAGCAGTTTTGAAATTTTTCATCCGGATGATATTTCGGAATATATTGAAAACAGAACGGCTCTTATTCAAAACCGGGAGAAATCATTTTTTGCCCAGGCACGGCTAAAACATAAAAACGGAAACTGGTTATGGTGCGAAGGGACTATTACCAATATGATACACGAACCTGCAGTAGCAGGCCTTGTTGCTAATTTCAGAGATATTACGGATAAAAAAAATGCGGAACAAGCCATCAGGCAGGCAGAAGCTAATTACCGCGAAATATTTGATAAATCCAGTATTGGCATTTATGTAATTGATATAGAAACGGAAAGAATAGTAGAAATGAATGAGAGGGCTTACGAAATAACAGGATTTAACCAGGACGAATTGAACAAAAATGAAGGTAAAGGAGTGTTTGACGACCAACAGACTTTTCACCTTACGGATGCCATGAATTATATTAGAAAGGCAGCCAAGGGGCAGCCGCAGAAATATGAATGGATATTGAATAAAAAGGA
>JBDTIC010000429.1:0-2980 GCA_039936595.1 Ginsengibacter sp.
AATTCAAACATATTCCATGGAATGGATTTAGTTTTTATGATTTTATATTTCCTCTGTTCCTTTTTATTGCAGGAGTGTCTCTTCCCTTATCGTTGAATAAAGGATTGAGCGCCGGATTGAGCAAACGGGATTTATACCGTAAGTCTTTTCGCAGGCTTATTGTTCTTATTTTGTTAGGCATCATTTATAAAAACAATCCCATTACTTTTTTTGATCCGTCTCATATTCGAGTGGTAAGTGTGTTGGGGAGAATTGGCTTTGCGGGATTTATTGCTACGCTTTTGTATTTGAATTTTTCATGGCCTAAACGATTGATGTGGGTTGCAGGAATTTTGTTGTTGTACTATGCAGCTTTATCTCTTATACCCGTTCCGGGATATGGAGCAGGTGATCTTTCACAACAGGGAAACTTAGTAGGATGGTTTGACCGTAACTTTTTACCCGGCCGGCTTCATGATGGGAATTATGATGAAAATGGGCTACTCACCCAGTTTCCTGCATTATGTCTTTGTGTATTGGGATCTATCGCAGGAAATATTTTACAATCGGCAAAAAGCGAAACGAAAAAAATACAGTTGCTTATCTTATCTGGAATAATTGGAATTGGCTCAGGACTTTTGTGGGGCCAGGCTTTTCCAGTCAACAAACATCTATGGTCAAGCTCATTTATTCTATTGACGGCTGGCATTGCTTTTCTATGCCTTACACTTTTTTATTTCGTGATTGATGTAATGAAATATAAAAAGTGGGCCTTTTTCTTCCAGGTCATAGGTCTCAATTCCCTCACTACTTATTACGTTTATAATTTTATAAATTTTTACTACACTTCGGGGCTTCTTTTTTCAGGCTTATATGCCCCTACTCCCGAACCCTGGCATGAAGTATTTGAAGCGATTGGTGCTGTCATATTGCTATGGGCATTTCTATATTTCCTTTATAGAAAAAAAATATTTATAAAGATTTAAAAATCATTTCCTTAAAAGTAGGTTTCAACACCTGGACTACTGTTGGGTCATCTATAAGACGCGCATTCCACAGAGACGCTAAGCTGGCAAAACCATATTCTTTGTGATCTTTGTTCCTTTGTGGGATCTTTTTTAGTTCATAATAAACTTGACACAACCCTATATTACCAAAACTTATTTATACATCAATTCGTCATTTCGAGAACGTTCTCGGTATTTCTTTTCATTATTGACCAGTTAGTATTTATCTTCCTAAAATTATAAAGCAGAATTTTAATAGTATCCTGGATGCCAAAATTGTAACGCTAAGAATAGAACCCTTTAAACATTTCGAATCGCTAACACTTCAAAAATGAATATGCGCGCCTGATAAGCCCATTAAATGTAGAAATTATGAAACTGAAAAAAATTGCAGCAGTAGATGTATCCACTTTATCAAAGAGAGAAATTTTTATATCCCTAATCCTGATTGGAACACTTTTTTTTGTGTTTGGTTTTGTGTCATGGGTAAACGCCATACTTATTCCTTATTTTAAAATAGCCTGCGAGCTAACTCATTTTGAATCCTATCTTGTTGCATTCGCATTTTACATTGCCTATCTGGTCATGTCAGTGCCATCTTCCTATTTAATAAAAAAAATCGGATTTAAAAAGGGCATCATGTTAGGCTTTTGGATTATGGCCATAGGCACATTTTTGTTTATTCCGGCGGCTTATGTAAGAACTTATAGTGTATTCCTCACAGGGCTCTTTATTATTGGAATTGGATTAGCCATTCTTCAAACTGCAGCAAATCCATATATTACCGTCCTGGGACCCCGTGAAAGTGCAGCAAGGCGTATCAGCGTGATGGGAGTTTTTAATAAAGGCGCAGGCATTATTGCCCCCATTTTATTAGCAGCAGTAATATTAAGACCAGATGATGGTGAAAATTTTAAAAACTTATCATTATTAACTCCTGAAGCGAAGGATGTATTACTCGATGGACTAATAAGGCGTGTGATTTTGCCTTATAGTGTACTTACCGGTATTTTAGTCATTCTTGGCATCATCGTTCATTTTTCTCCATTACCTGAGATTGATACTGAAACTGAAAAAGGAGATGTATTAGCTGCCAATGCTCATAAAAAAAGCATTTTCGAATTTCCTTATCTGATCCTTGGTGCTTTAGCTATTTTCCTGCATGTAGGCACGCAGGTTATCGCAGTGGATACCATCATTGGTTACGCCGATTCAATGGGTATAGGATTAACTCAAGCCAAGGTATTCCCTTCCTTTGTTTTGTTTACAACTATCTGCGGTTATTTCATGGGCATCCTTTTGATCCCGAAATATATTTCTCAATTAAATGTACTTAGGATATGTACTTTCCTGGGGTTATTGTTTTCACTGCTCATTTTATTTTTAAATGGTAATGTGACCTTATTTGGTTTTGATACCCACATCTCTATATGGTTTGTAGTCTTGTTAGGATTAGCTAATTCATTGATCTGGGCCGGCATCTGGCCATTGGCACTACACGGGCTGGGGCGATTTACGAAATTAGGTGCATCTATTCTAATCATGGGACTGTGTGGGAATGCGATTCTTCCACTTATTTATGGTAAGATTGCTGACCTGTATTCTGTAAGGGTAGCGTATATCGTTCTGATACCGTGCTACCTATACCTCATCTTTTATGCAGTGAAAGGATATCAAATAACAAAATGGAAAATAGCGAAATCACTGTGAGGTGATTGGTGAGTAATGAACCTATAAGGTTTTCAGCCCCGATTTGAAGGCTGGCAAAATCCTTATAGCATTTGACAAATAAGATTGAACCTCCGAGATAAGCCGCGATCGTTCTGATAAAATTGACCTACTGTCAACTCACCATTCACCACTCACAAATATGCTACTCCACCACCGGGAAAGCAGCTATTCGCAGCCGTGCAGCACCCATGGGAATAAGATCTATTGTCTCTTCTTCTGTATGAACACTCACAGGGCTTTGAGGCAAAATCCCACACAATCCA
>JBDTIC010000430.1:0-4903 GCA_039936595.1 Ginsengibacter sp.
GTTTACAGCTATTTTAGGAGTACTTACCTTTCCGGTTTTATTATCTGCCGTCGTTTTGTTACTATTTGACCGTCATTTGGGGACCAGCTTTTATTTAAGTGATATTGTCATTCAGGGGAAAATATTACCTAACGAAGGCGGAAGTCCTATATTATTTCAACATCTATTTTGGTTCTTAGGTCATCCTGAAGTATATATCATTGCCCTGCCGGCCATGGGTATTACCTCTGAAGTAATTTCTACAAATGCCCGCAAGCCTATTTTTGGATATATGGCGATGGTGGGATCTTTTTTTGCAATAGCTTCTTTGTCCTTTTTAGTATGGGCGCATCACATGTTTGTCACTGGGATGAATCCATTCCTCGGATCTTTCTTTGTATTGTTTACACTATTAATAGCCGTGCCGTCGGCGATAAAGGTCTTTAACTGGCTTACTACGCTCTGGAAAGGGAACATACATTTTACCCCGGCAATGCTATTTGCAATAGGGTTTGTAAGTTTATTTATTTCCGGGGGACTTACAGGAATATGGCTGGGTAATTCCGCACTGGATCTGCATTTGCACGATACTTATTTTGTAATTGCCCATTTTCATCTTGTAATGGGTGTGGCGTCTATGTTCGGCATGTTTGCCGGGATATACCACTGGTATCCTAAAATGTTTGGCAGATTTATGAACAACACCCTCGCCTATATCCATTTCTGGATAAGCCTTGTAGGAGCTTATTTTATTTTTTGGCCCATGCACTACGAAGGTCTGGCAGGTATGCCACGCCGATATTATGATTTTAGCAACTGGGAATCTTTTAAAATGTTTCAGGGATTGAATGAATTTATTAGTATAACTGCTATTATAGTTTTTGCCACTCAGTTTTTATTTATTTTTAATTTCTTCTATTCAATGTATAAAGGAAGAAAGGTTACCGACAGAAATAAAAACCCATGGCATTCTACTACAATGGAATGGACGACTCCTATTCACCCCACTCATGGCAACTGGATAGGTGAAATTCCTGAGGTGCATCGCTGGCCGTATGATTATAGCAAAGATGAGAGAGATTTCATTCCACAGACTGAACCCATTGGTGAAGGTGAGAGTAAGATTTGAGCGTAAACCCGGGTTCTTTTAAGTATAATTTCTGACTCAATAGCCCTGTAGATTCAGGGCTTTTTATAAAATAATTTTTTTAATGGATAAAACAATTACAATTATCCCTCATTCTACCTCTTTCACACTGGCAAGTAAAGTCAAAGATTATTTTATTTTAATCAAGTTCACTTTAAGCTTTCTGGTCGTATTCAGCAGTGTAGTATGTTACCTTCTTGCGCCAAATGTTCATTATAATTTCCTCTCTGTTTTTTTGTTATTTGTAGCCGGTATGTTAATTACCGGAGCTGCCAATGCAATCAACCAAACCGTCGAAAAAGACACCGACGCATTAATGAGAAGGACGGCTGACAGGCCTGTAGCTGCAGGCAGAATGACCACAAATGAGGGATGGACATTTGCTATCATCTGCGGTACCCTTGGGATCCTTATCATGTGGCAATGGTTCAATTTTGCCAGTGCATTATTGTCTCTTTTTAGCCTGTTTCTTTATGCATTTGTTTATACACCGTTGAAAAGAGTTAATTCTATCTCTGTAATAGTAGGGGCATTTCCGGGGGCATTGCCTTGCCTGATCGGATGGGTGGCAGCAACAGGATACATTAATCCATTTGCAGAGTTCCAGGGCACATTAGCCAGCGGCGAGGTACACACATTTTTCAATTATGGTGGGTATATTCTATTTGCGATACAGTTCCTTTGGCAGTTCCCGCATTTTTGGGCTATTGCGTGGCTTGCGCATAAAGATTATGATAAGGCAGGATTTAAGCTGTTACCCAGTGCTGCGGGACCTACAAAGTTTACGGCTATGCAAACTGTTATTTATTCAATGATAATGGTTCCGGTAGGCATGTTACCTTATTATTTTGGAATCGGCGGTGTATTGGCATTGGGGATATTATTGGTGTGTAATCTTTGGATGGTATATGTAAGTATTTTGCTTTTAATAAAAATGAACGCTACATCAGCAAGAAGAGTGATGTTTAGTTCTTACTTTTATCTTATGATTGTTTTTCTCGCATTATTATTCGATAAGTTGTAAAATTATCTGTTAAGGCGTTAAAAGAGGTTTTAAAAATAGATTGTAATTATGATTGCTGTGATAAACGAAGAAAAAAATAAAATTCATCCGCTTAAGTTTACTATGTGGGCTGCCTGTGCCAGTATTGTTATGATGTTTGCAGGATTGAGCAGTGCTTATATTGTGAAACGCAGCCAAACCAATTGGCTGACCTTCGATATTCCTTTGATCTTTTGGTATTCGACTGCGGTTATTCTGTTAAGTAGTGTAACGCTTATACTTAGCCGTAAGGCTTTTATTAATCGGGAAATGAGAGTTTATAAAAGATGGTTAGCTACCACTACTCTACTGGGGATTGCTTTTGTTCTGCTACAATATGCAGGTTTTACGCAATTATGGGCAGGTGGTATTACCCTCACAAGGAATGTGTCATTTTCATTTTTGTACATTATCGTCGGGCTTCACGCAGTACATGTATTGGGAGGAGTAGTAGCTCTTATAATAATGTATTTAAGATCTTTTAGTACCAGGAGAAAAAGTTACTCTCCTATACCGATTGATTTAATGAATACTTATTGGCATTTTGTGGATCTTTTATGGGTATATCTTTTATTGTTTTTACTGTTTATAAGATGATATTAATGGTCTTATATTTTGCTAAAAGAGCCAAAGCTGATTGGATAGTGATCAGGCTCAAATAAAAAAGTGACAATTAACAATTAATTTTATTTTTGTAATAACCTTTTAATGAATAATAAATGGAAACAGCGATAGCTAAACCCGGAACTAATTTATGGGCGGGCGGAAGGAGTCCTTTTAATGTGAGTTATGGAAAACTCATGATGTGGTATTTTTTGGTGAGTGACTCATTTACATTTGGAGCTTTTTTAATTTCTTATGGATCCATCCGTTTTAGCCTTAACAGTTGGGTAGATCATAATGCCGTATTTAGTTCTTTTCCAGGTATAGACGCAAATCTGCCGCTGGCGTTCGTCAGCCTTATGACATTCATTTTGATCTTTAGCTCAGTAACGATGGTGTTAGCTGTTCACGAAGGGCATAAAATGAATCAAAAGGGTGTTGAAAAGTGGTTATTCCTTACCATACTTGGTGGTTTAGCCTTCTTAGGTTGCCAGGCATTAGAATGGACACATCTTATTACTCATACGCATGAAGTGCTGGTAGATGGTGTTATTCAAAATTGGGGAACTACCACCAGCCATAATCCGTGGGGCCCTCATGTTATGTTTAATGGGCAAATGGTGGCAACTCCCGGCCCGGTAGCATTTGGTGGATATTTCTTTGGAATTACCGGTTTCCATGGTTTCCATGTAACAGTCGGCGTAATTATTAATATCATTATGCTTACAAAGACAAGGATGGGGCATTTCCAAATGCGAGGCCATTATGAAATGATTGAAAAAGCAGGGCTTTACTGGCACTTTGTAGATCTGGTATGGGTATTTGTATTCCTTTGTTTTTATCTTATCTAACTTTTATACAATACTAATTTTAAAGAATAAAATATGTCTGCTGAAATAACAACTCCGTTACCCCGCACTGAAGCTGATATTGCTCACGTGAAAAGAATCTGGAAAGCGTTTTGGGTTTTATTAGTACTCACCATCCTTGAATTGGGATTAGGGTTGACCATTTACAATATAGATCTTGGGGGAAATCCTAATCAAACACTGATACTATTTATAAAGGGTGTGATCTGTGTACTGACCATTGCAAAAGCATTTTATATTATTTCAATTTTTATGCATCTTGGAGATGAGATAAGGACAATGATTTTGACGATAGCAATTCCTGCTACATTATTTATTTGGTTCATCATTGCTTTTATCGCTGACGGGGATTCTTACAAAAATTTAAGGAATACCGATGCTGGCAGCCGTAAATATATCGAGCAAAAACAACACATCCATACCCCGGCGCAACCGCCTGCGGAAAAAGGAGATAAGAAGTTAGATTAGCTTTTGTTTTTCCGGATCTCAAATTACAAATTTTTAAATTAGCTGTTGCACATTGCAATGGCTAATTTTGCTTTACTATAGTTATGAATAAAACAGCTTTATCTGCTCTGTTGATAGCGATTCTCCTACCTCTTATCGGTTACCTGCTGGTAAATTATTACGGCTCAAGAGCTGTACAGATGCCTCACAGATATTTTTATGATAGTGTACAAGTGGTCAATAAAGATGGAAAGACCAGTTATGACACTGCCTGGCACCACGTAAGTAATCTTCATTTTACCAATCAACTCGGTCAGCAGGTTTCTCTCGATGACCTGGAAGGTAAAATAATTGTTCTTGACTTTTTCTTTACCCGTTGCCCTACTATTTGTCCACGACTAGCTAAATCGATGAAAAAATTACAAAACTCTTTTCCTAACAATGACTCTATTGTGCAATTTGTATCAATATCAATAGATCCGAAACATGACTCTGTGCCAGAATTGAGAAAATGGGCCGAGAAGTTTAATGTAAATCCGGATAGCTGGTGGCTGCTTACCGGGAACAAGGATAGTATTTATAATTTTGCATTTAATGAGTTGAAAGCAAGTGTGGCTGACGCAAATGTCGATACCGCTTTTATACATACAGAAAACTTTTTCCTGCTAGATAAGGACAGAATAGTAAGGGGGTGGTTTAATGGTCTTGATTCTGTAGCGCAGGCGCGATTGGTAAGAAATATCCCTTTGCTTATGCTTGAAAAAGATAAGAAAAGGACGTTCAAAGACTTCTTAAAAGGGCTTTTAAAACAAGGCT
>JBDTIC010000431.1:0-3274 GCA_039936595.1 Ginsengibacter sp.
ACTTCGCGGTAGCTTTTAAATGTTCGATGGCCCTGTCCAGCAAACTGATCTTTTTATCGCCTTCTGCCTGGAGTACATGGCCCAGGTTATGGCCAAGAATTAATGCACGAATGGTACGAATGGTATCGACAAAAAGTGAATGTGGGCCATTAAAGGAATGAATGAAACCTCCATCCTTAATTTCGGTCCATCTTGCAGCCTGGACAGCTCCTGATATCTTGAGCGCTAATTCATAGAAATTTCTCTCCCATTCATTATAGGGTATCTTTCCTTCATGCATTAAGCGCAGTAAATTGCCATAAGTGCTTACATTATTAAACCCATGATCATGTACCCCGGTATGACTGATGTGTGGGGCCATTAAAGCCACTGTTTTTTCCCGGCCCGATTCAAGAAATGATTTTTCTTCCGTTGCATCATATTGCAGGATAGCAGAGCCGTATTGAAACCCCTGCGTCCATTCTGTCCATCCGCGAGTGGTATAGTTGCCATTGATGGTAAATACCGGTGAGCCCTTTGATGTATCATAATCCTTTTCAATCAGGTTGATTTTCTCTGCCGAGACTTCCCAGAACTTTTTCAACTTGTTATTTAGATCGGACGCTTTTAGGCTGGTATTAATCTTTATCATAGATTTTTGGAAATTTATATTTGAATTAATTTTTGAAAAATAGGGATATTTCACCAAATAAATGCATTTCTAAAATGATCATTTTGATACGAAAACAGATCAATTCAGAAAGCGAGTAAATATAGCTTTTTTATTGATGGATAGGTAATGTAGAGGGGAAAGCGTGAGGTGATATTTAAGTTGATTTTGGGATATAAAAATTTTTGTAAATCGTTCAACCTGGATTTAAATAGTTTCCGGATCCCATCCTTTCCGGTAATACCTGCTTAGGTATTTATTAGCGTCACTAACGTTAGTAATAGAACGGGTAGTAGCATCATACTTGAGCATTTCATTAGCTCTCAAAGCAACAGCGTAGAGGTTAATGGTCTCGGTAAGGTACTCCGCATCTGGAAAATTACCCGGATATTGTTTTCCTGTTTTGCAGGCATTCACAAAAAAGGGTAATGCTGCTGTGGTTTCCTGTACCTGGTTGCGACTGCCTGTGTTGCCATTTACAGATGATTCTATCTTTCCACCGGTAAAAAGTTGAGGGTTCTCTACGTTAAAACCTGCAAGGATCTTGCCTTCGGTTCCTACAAACATCATCCCTTCCTGCGGAAGTTCTTTATTTTGAGCTGATAGTTCATCAGGGATCGAAGGCCTCATGCCGCCATCATACCAGTAAAGCGCAACAGGTGGCCTGTTACCATTTGATGGATAGCTGAAACGAACAGTGCTTGCCGCTGGGAAAGAAAAATCATTATTGATCCGGAAAGGAATAGCCCCATTGAAAGCGCACACATGGCTTCGGTGTGGCTCTACTACTTGGGGAGAGGTAAGATGTAAAGCATCAAATACGCTCCACAAACTATAATGCCCCATGTCTGCCATGCAGCCCCCTCCGAAATCGTACCACCCGCGGAACACCATATTCGTATAATCGGGACTGTATTCTCTTTCCGTTTCGGGGCCAAGCCACAGATCCCAGTCAAATCCTTTGGGAATAGCGGGCCTATCTGTCGGAAGCCGGTCGTATTGTGGCCATACAGGGCGGTTCGTCCAATTATGTATTTCTGTTAATTTGCCAATGGCGCCTGAATTAATCCAATTCATAACAGGCGTCATATCACCATTACTGTCCCAAGGTGTGAGGTGAGTGATGACTCCGGGAGTGTTGCGTGCCATCTCAATGACTTTCTTACCTTCCAAAAGGCGATTGGAAATAGGTTTATGTACCAGCACATGCTTACCTCTTTTCATAGCGGCTATGCAGAGAATACCGTGCAGGTGATCGGGTGTCATGATCTTTACTGCATCAACACTTTTTTCTTTTTCCAGCAGTTCGTGAACATTTGCATAGGAAGCGCAGCCTTTATCATTTTTCAACTTCATTACATTGGAGTAATAAGCATTAACGATACTCTTTGCATTATCTCTTCCGCCCGGGATCGTGTTATCTCCCCCCGGTGTCCAGTTGAGATTATGTATGGTTTCCCGGATGTTATCTCTTAAACCGGTGGGCCCCCAATCGCGATAGCCTCTTGCCTCTTTATTAGGATCACAAACTGCCACCACTCTTATCTGTGGCACATTCAGCATGGGCAAAAGTTCCCTTATGCCCTGTGTACCCACACCTATATAAGCAAGAGTTATAGTATCACTGGGGGCTACATAATTTTTTCCGCCCAAAACATATCGTGGAAGAATGGTAAAACCAACAGCTGTTGCAGCGGTCATCCTCACGAATTCCCCCCTGCTCAAAAAATTCTTGTCTGGGCTGGCAACATTTTTATTTTGAACAACCGAAGTTGTTTTATCAGTTGAAATTTCTTTAATCATAACTATTTTTATTTTTTGAGAAGCAGTAAACTAAAACCTAAATTAGTTACTTTACCAATAAACGAAATAATAAAATTTCAAGGTATTGCTTATCTATCCGCACTGGTATGGACTAAAAAAAAATTACAATCATATAACCAAAACAGTGTTCAACTAAATGAAAGAATGATTTAAGAACACAACGCAAGTTTTTAAAAATTGCTCTATATAAAGTAAATAACGGTCTGACTAAAGCAAAAGACCAGGCTGGTTTTTTATTATGATTATATTTACTTACCAGTATTGCTATATAATCAGCTTTTGCAATTTGAAAACACTTTGCTGGATGAAGCCCGATTGAAAATGAGCAATATGGAAAATGACCATCAAAAAGAAAATATCAAAAAGGTAAAAGAGTTAATGACAAAAGCTTTTTGCCTATTGAAAGTTGTTTACAAAACTTGTCTTGATGGCGATAAAAATCACAAATGCGTTACATGGTGTGACCCGGCCAGATGAAAACCTAATAATGGATTTCACACTTTGGATGTGATTGACTCTATTCGGAAAAATTTGGACAGCATGTACAATACTAATAAATAAAAATACTTATGAAATCCTATTATTTCTTACTGATCATTCTTTTAGGAACAGGTACGAGCTATAAAAATATTCCTGCATCTAACCCTGTAGCGGACAGGCCCAACATCGTATTAATAATGGCTGATGATATGGGGTTTTCTGATATTGGCTGCTACGGCAGTGAAATACATACACCCAACATTGATAAGCTCGCTAAAGAAGGCATTCGTTTTACAAGAATGTATAACAATGCCTGGTGTT
>JBDTIC010000432.1:0-4289 GCA_039936595.1 Ginsengibacter sp.
CTGAAATGGATGAATACGGCTATGTATATGCAACGATTCCTTCTAATTCGGACAAAGAAAATATTCCCGTAATTTGTTTTTGTAGCCATGTTGACACAGCTCCGGACTGTAGCGGCACCAATGTGAAACCTATACTTCATAAAAATTATGATGGAGAAGAAATTGTTTTGCCTGATGATAATACGCAGATTTTGTCGCCTGCTGTCTATCCTTATTTAAGAAAGCACATTGGAAGCGACATCATTACTGCAAGCGGAAAGACTCTTTTAGGGGCGGATGACAAGAGCGGCGTAGCAGCCATCATGCAGGCAACAGAATACTTAATGAACAATCCTTCCATAAAGCATGGCGATATAAAAATTTTATTTACACCGGATGAGGAAATAGGTGAGGGTACAGCAAAACTGGATATGAAAAAGCTGGGCGCTCAATTTGGTTATACCCTTGATGGTGGTGAGGCAGGAAGCCTGGAAGATGAAACTTTTAGCGCTGATGCTGCGACGATTATTATTAATGGTGTAATTGCCCATCCGGGCTATGCTAAAAATAAATTAGTAAATGCATTAAAAGTTGGCGCCGAAATTTTACATGCTCTGCCAACAACAGAGTGGGCTCCTGAAGCGACAGAAAAAAAAGAGGGTTTTGTACATCCTGTCCGGTTTGAAGGAATTGCGGAAAGAGCAACGCTTGAATTTATTATCAGGGATTTTGATGATGAAAAATTAAAACAGCATGGTGAAAGACTCAAACAAATTGCTGATGAGGTGGTAAATCATTACAAGGGTGCAAGTATTAATTTTTCTATTCATGAGCAATACCGGAATATGAAAAAAATCCTGGATGAAAATCTCCAGGTAGTAGAATATGCTGCTGAAGCGATCAACCTTGCTGGTTTGGATGTAATAACTGAAAGTATTCGCGGAGGTACAGATGGCAGTAGGTTGAGTTACATGGGATTGCCTTGTCCCAATATCTTCACGGGTATGCAGGCTATCCATTCAAAACTGGAATGGATAGGAGTAAATGATATAGCTAAAGCTGCTGAAACAGTGGTGAATTTATGTACGATATGGGAAGAAAAAAGTTGATCCTAGCAACGAAAAGTCGGAATTTTCATAAATATTTTATGATAAAAATAGTTTACTTTTGCCGCCCAAATAAATATTCATTCACCGGTTGTTTAGAAACAACTAAAAAACACTATTAATGCAGAACTACGAATTGATGGTGATTTTTACCCCTGTCCTTTCTGAAGAGGAATATAAAGCCGCTCAGAAAAAATTTACTTCGTTACTTACTGAAAACGGAGGAGAGGTAGTGCACGAAAATGCCTGGGGACTAAAATCACTGGCGTATCCAATCCAGAAAAAAACCACGGGTTTATACTGGGTGTTGGAATACAAGGCGCCAACCGACTTCAATGAGAGGCTGAAGATCCAGCTTCTGCGAGACGAATCAGTACTTCGTCACATGTTTACTGCACTCGACAAATACGCCGTCGAGTACAACTCTACAAGAAAAAGAGGCGTTTCTACTGAAAAAGCGGAGGTAAAAAATGGCTAAAGCAAACGAAATTAAATATCTTACAGCTATCAAGGCTGAAAAGCGGCCAAAGAAATATTGCCGTTTCAAAAAGATGGGCATCAAATACATAGACTATAAAGATGGCGACTTTTTGAAAAAATTCCTGAACGAACAAGGCAAGTTACTTCCCCGCCGCATAACTGGTAATTCATTGAAATACCAACGTAAGGTGAGTGAAGCGGTAAAGAAAGCCCGTCAAATGGCTATCCTTCCTTATGTAACGGATTTGATGAAATAATTTTTTTCACCACCCTAATCCTGGCATTTTCTACAAAGATTATTGCTGGGAGAAAGTCCCGAATCCAGATAATTATCAGGACGGAATTGGGTAAAAATGCAAACAAAATGCAGGTAATATTAATACAAGACGTAAATAATTTGGGCGGGGCTCATGAATTGGTAACTGTGAAAGATGGTTACGGGAGAAATTATTTGATCCCACACAAGTTAGCTATTGAAGCTAATAGGTCGAATTTGAAACAATTAGAAGAACGCAAAAAACAATTGGCTAAAAAAGAAGAAAAACTTCTTGCAGAGATCAATAGTGTGATCAGTGTTTTACAGGCGTCTCCGTTAAAAATTGGAGCTAAAACAGGTACCAGCGGCAAGATTTTTGGAAGTGTGACTTCTGTGCAGATAGCTAGAGCGATTCGTGAACAGAAAGGATATGAAATTGACCGTAGAAAGATAGCCATCATAGATGATGTAAAAGAATTAGGAAGCTATAAGGCTAAAATTGATTTTGGCAAAGGTCATGAGACTGAAGTTGATTTTGATGTTGTTGCTGAATAAATTTTTTAAGCACATTAATAAAAAAACCTGCTCCAAGAGCAGGTTTTTTTATTAATTGAATTGTGGAAGTCGTTCTCTGTCATTAGTCATAATTCTAAAATATATCAAAGTGTTTTTTCTGTTTTAAAAATAATGCTGCTTCAGATTAGGGTTATTAGTTTCAGGTATCTACCCTATGCGCAATAGTTGCTGGTGCGCGAACGTTGGTTATGATACTATAAATATCTTGTTTATCATTAAAATTCCTGGATAAGCTATCAATGGAAACAAGGCTGTTGCCCTGCTTGTGTACTGCTGACTGATTACCCGTCGCAATACGTCATCCGTCCAGTTGTTCAAGGCAAATGGCTTGATGTTAGGGCATCAATCTCTCTGGGAAAAACTTTACAACGGGCCATTACTTCACCCTACTTCCCGCGGCTACCCGGCTAATAACCTGCAACGAAAATATAGTCCAATTCCTCGAGCTTTTATAATTCATGCACAACTCTACGTGCAAGAAGGGGTGCTTTCTCCGGCCAAGCCGGGGCTAGAGCTTTTTCTATTTCCAATAGAGGTATTGGTTTTGGACCCAATGCCGCATAAATAAAGGTTGGTATTTGTTCCAGCCTACAGAACAATCAATGAATAATTACCGGAATTACTTTATTTTTCAGGTAGCTTAGGAAAGAATTTTAGAATTTTAATTTTCCATTTAAAATATCATTTGTATTTTCCGTTAAAATATTTTCATGGCACTTCAACCCTGGCGCACCGGCATAGTAATTCGCATTGATGATGAGACTTACAATACCAAACGTTTTTTCATTAAAGTAAATGAACTGGATTCCTTTAATTTTAAGGCAGGCCAGTTTGTAACTCTTGACCTCCCGATTCATGAGCAGAAAAATAAAAGATGGCGCAGCTATTCTATTGCAAGCTGGCCCGATGGAAGCAATGTATATGAATTATTGATTGTATTGTTGGAGGGTGGCTTGGGAACTACTTATTTATTTAATGAAATAAAGATAGGCTCTGAGCTTACATTTCGTGGGGCACAAGGAGTGTTTACTTTACCGGATCCTATTGAAAAAGATATTTTTTTTATTTGTACCGGTACCGGAATTGCACCCTTTAGGAGCATGCTCAATTATATGCAGTTGCATAGTGTCTCCCACAAAAAGCTGTTTTTAATTTATGGCTGTCGCTCTCAAAAGGATTTGCTATATTTTAATGAGATGAAAAAGTTGGAAAGTGAGATGCCCGATTTTCATTTCATGCCTACATTAAGCAGGGAAACCTGGGATGGCCATACCGGTTATGTACACAACCTGTATGAAGACATTTGCAAAAAGAACAACGAGGCTTGTGAAAGCCCTGAGAATTTAAAACCGGCGGCGTTTTACCTGTGTGGATGGAAATTCATGATTGACGATGCGAGAAAAAAAATAGCCGAATTAGGATACGACAGAAAATCAATTCATTTTGAATTATACGGTTGATGTCTCCTAAAAAAGTGATTAGTAAATTGTCAATAATTCCCTGAATGGTTCCCTATTCTAAAAAAAAAGATACATCATGTCAGTTTTTCCAGGCAATCTCTCAATTGTTTAAGCATTGCAGGAATTTCTTCTTTTCGGCAAGTGCCCACGCTTAACCGATACCAATCAGAATCTTTAAGAGCGCCAAAAGCATAGAAAGGCACAACAGCCAATTTGGCCACATTAAGAATGAAAGAAGTAACGTCAGATTGAGTTGCAAGTAGCTCTCCCGTATTTGTTCTTTTTCCAATAAGACTCAATTGAATAGTAAGATAAATCGCTGCTTGTGGAGCGCACGCATCGATCCGGAAGCCCTCCGAGTTTAATTTTTGGAACCCTTCATAGATGAGTTGTAATCTTTCTTCTAATTCTTTTTTGTAATGAGTGAGATAC
>JBDTIC010000433.1:0-2797 GCA_039936595.1 Ginsengibacter sp.
GGTGATCCGTCTCCAAAACCTGTTTTGCCATGACAAGATACACAATAGGCATTGTATAAATTCTCACCTTCTCTTAAAACAGAAGGGCTGGGCGGAAAAGGGTTTTTTAAATTGTCTGCAGTTGCAGGGGCCTTCCATTTCATCATACTGTCTGCATTCTTCTTAATATTTACAGTAGCAGGCATCCTCTTCCTATTTAAGAAAAATACGAATACCCCGGAAATTAATACGATTGATATTAATGAAAAAATTATTTTTCTACTCATAATAATTTTAAATTAAAAAAAAATGAGTTTAACAGGAATGCCAATTATTCTCAGTAATTATATGAAAATTATTAAACTATGCCATAATAAATTAGCGAACTAATTTAGTCTCTCCTAAATAATATTTGTGTCTTCTGCTATAAATATTACACTACATGATTCCAGAATTTATCAGCAAATCTTATAAGTGGATACACTATCAATTCTCCGAACTTCCATATTTCTTCGATGCAAGGCCATTTCGGTCCCACAAAATTTTACCGTCACGAATTGTCATTTCAGCTTCAAGTTTCCGATTACCCTCGATTCTATAATCTCCACAATCCACAAAACCAAAATTCCCTTTTCTAACTCCTAATATTGCAACGTCAGCTACAGCGCCATTACTTAAATTTCCCAGGTCTTCCCTTTTAATAGAAATTGCAGGTTCCCAGCTGCCACGCAACACTACCTCCTGTAATGTCATGCCCATATTCCAAAACTTTGACATACTGTTTAGCATATCCTGCATTGCCCCATTAACGCTGTTATGATGCATATCACTTCCGAATGAGTTAGGCCAAAATCCATTTTTCATAGCCGGGATCGCCTGGCTGAACCAAAAACCAGCACCTCCATGTCCAAGATCAAACAGAATCCCTCTATTCTTAGCCTCCAGCACATACGACTGTATCTTACCGGTATGCTCATCAATAATTGGAGTTCTTTCTGTAATCTGTTCAAAACAATGGGTCAGTATGTCACCTGACCTCATTCGGCTAAACTGCCCTTGTAAGGAAAGTTTAGGTAGGTGGCACTCTACAAACAGTGGCATGTTTAACGATCTGGCATCTTTTTCAGCTTTCTCAAAAGGAGCCCAATCCTCTCCGCTGTAATGTCCGATACAAATTCCCACTATGATATCAGGATATTTTTTTGCAATTTCATATTTTTTTGAGGGATCCATGTCATTGACATCTTCTTCATCAGGTGGCCCAACCATGCCAGCTCCAAAAGCATTCAGAAAAACCAGGATACGAGTTTTTGACCGGTCGATAACCTGTTCTTTAAAAATGTCAAAATTTCTCCAGCCTGACGTTCCGGCATCTACCACAGTTGTTACTCCAGACCGAAGAGTAAAATCATCCGCCTTTACGCTTGACGATCCGTTAGCAAAACCAGCATTACTACCAACAAAAACATGTGTATGAATATCGATTAATCCAGGGGTAACATAAAGACCATTGGCATTCACTACCTTTTTTGATTCCGTCGAAGGAATATTTTTACTCACTTTGGCTATTTTGCCGTCTTTAATAGCCAAGTCCATTTTTGCATCTATATGGTTCTTTGGATCAATCACATGACCATCTTTTATCAAGAGGTCAAATTGTTGAGCTTGTACAAATGCAGGGAAACATAAAATATAAAACAGAAATATTAAAGTCGTCAACTTTGAATGAAGAATTCCTTGCTTTTGTAGTTTATCCTTTGAAAGGATGTTATTATATTTATACGTTTGCATAGTTAAGTAATTTTATGATTTATTATATACAAGGCATCTGTTGCTATGTGCAAATCTTAAATATAGTCGCTAAAATCCTCTGTAATTCGCACAGGATAAAAGTTTAAAAGGCGTTTAGTGAAACTTGTTCCTTAAACATCTTTTCGTTCTTAAGATTATCCAATATTTGTGTTCTTTTAGCTTTTATGAAATAGTCCGCTATTTTTCAGTAGATTACCTTAACTCTAAGTGATAAATCCATTTGATTGGGTGTGACTCTTCCCTTATTGATAACGGACAAATCGTATTCGTTAAATGCAAACACCTGGATCAAATCTTGTTGGTTTTCCCGTAACGCCAAAAGGTTATCACCTTCTTGATCCGATAAAATTTGGCGGAGTGGCATGATTTACGTAAATTTTATTTTTACCGGTAAGAAAAACTTTGGTTTTTCTTGCGGGTTGAAATATTGTATTACAAGGTAGATAAATAATAAAGAAAGCCATTAAAGAAATCTGTGAATATTGCATCAACATTTTTGACTTTTCTTCTTGATAAGCAAAACAAGTATGGGAATCGGGTATATAGTGGTCTCTAAAAGGGATGGAAGTTAAGCACTCGACCTTTTGAGCAGAGATCTAAAACAACTGGTTATCTTGGTGGATGAACTTAGTAAGTAAAAAATGCGAATTTAAAGTGTTAGCGCGAGTCGGCACCCAACCGATATCACCACTTCTAACGTAAGATTACTTTGCGGGATATCCGCCGCGCTCGCAGACTAAGTTTCCTTAACGTACTTTAATGTCCGCTTCGTGATGTGACCGCCAATGATAAGGCAGGGCAGGCCAGATTGCAGTATTCTGACAAATCGTGTTTGGTGAGGTTTAAATAACCTAAGTGGACAAATTATGGATACTGTAAATATAAAATCTCTGCAAAGGACTTTTTTCCGAAATCTATGAGATGCCAAACTTTCACCGGAATAGTAGCTCAATTTACTCCGAATATCCATTCGCCTGCGGAATTCAAATTTAAAAATGTGTTTATC
>JBDTIC010000434.1:0-2554 GCA_039936595.1 Ginsengibacter sp.
AAGATGCCTATACCAAAGACAGCAGGTTTGATACGCCGCAGTTTGATGTACATCAACCGCAGGCATTTACTTTTGGTGGCAACTCCGACCGCAGCGACACGACATTCTGGAAAGGCACCCATCCCCGCGGTATTCGCTGGGCCTTTACTGATTTTGATTTGCCCGGGCTGCAAACTGCTGTAATGGTTGACGGAACATTAAATGACAATTCTGATATTGATAAAGGATGGAGTCTGGAAATAGCGATTCCCTGGAGCAGCCTGGAAATTTTGGCCGATGGCAGGAGTATACCACCTGTAGGCGGCGATCGTTGGAAAATGTTTTTGGGAAGGTTTCAGAAATTAATTCACTCAGGAACAGAAACATCACCTCATCCGGCCATGGCATTGAACAGTCATGGTGTTTACGATACACACTTACCGGAAAAGTGGAGCTGTATTGAATTTGCAACTTAATCAGTTATATTAAATCCGCACTGTTGTTTCATTATCAATTTGCGCAAAAAATTTACATTTCAATTATACCACTCAAGGGGTAAAATTAATGAATTTTCTGGGAAAGAGTCGGAACGCGTTAGCGGTCTGAACCGTCCTTTAACAGGCTCAAGACTATCGTTCAGGCCGCCGAAGAAAGCGTCCCGACCGTATAAAATCATTCACTGTTTTGTCCCTTGCTATTCCGGCAATATTATCATACAGTAAATCCGGGAAATTTCTTTCGTGTCTTTTCTCCAATCAATCAAATATTGGCTTTTCTTTCGCTGATACTTTTCTGGAAAAGATCGCGCAACACCAGGCTGTTCCTGGCCATTGCATTTCTGATAGCAGTACTGGGCGACGTAATCACTTTTTCTTATTTCTACCCAAGAAATGATATGCTGATGAATCTGCCGATCCAGGGGAATACCGATAGGATTATAACTATCTTAAAACAATGGCGGTTTATGGAATTGAATTAGAACAATAATTGTTTTGATCGGATTATCATTTCCATTCTTAGGTGCAAATGAAATATACACAACAAAACAAGAGCGAATAAAGACTGAATAATGATTGCCCCAAATTGATTTACCTAAGCAATTAAAATAAAAATACCATGCCCGGCTGAAAAAAAAATCCAAAATAAAAGAAGACGTTTTACTTTCGCCTTCCAAAAAAATAAGATTTCAAATTAAAAATGTAGCTATGAGTTATTTATTTCCTATCGCGCTGTTTATCCATATCATCGGCATCACCTTTATTGCGGGAGGTTCAATCGGTGGCCTCCTGCTGGAAAAATATATCTGGAAAAGCATTCGTGAATCACCCGAAAAAGTCCCTGTATTTGGGCCTTTAATGGTTCAATACCCGGCGATTATTCAGGTAGGAACATTATTGATGCTCATCAGCGGTCTTATGATGCTCGATGCCTTAGGATGGGTTGTTGCCGGACAATGGTGGTTTATCGTTAAGATGATATTGGTGGTTGCCCTGGTACTGAACGGCATGCTAATAGCAAAACCAAATAGCAACAGGCTCCTTATACTCGTTCCCCGTTTGGTAAATGGTGAAAATGTAAAAGTGGAAATAGCCAAAGTGAAAAAAAACATGACCTGGTTTCATATCAGTGAATTAAGCATGCTGGTAGTTGTTTACCTGCTGGCTATTTTTCGCTAATAATAACAAACCTAACTCCACTTAGTAATTGGATCTATTTGTATGGAGCAGGATTGATGCATAGTACAGATTTGTAAATGATACAGAGGTGACACCTTTTTAAAAAGATGTCACCTCTTTTGATTAGCTGATTTTTGTAGCTTTGATCTTCGTTAATAGAATCTACTTTAGCAGCATACAACATTATTAATTCAAATAAGTTTTAAATTAATTATTCAGGTACAGTTTTTCAATATAACAGAAATGAACAAACTTTTTTTTAGGCAGATAATTTCAAATCAATTACGATTGGGCTTTCTGTTGATTGCACTTGTTGGGACTATTAGGTTAGCGCAGGGAATGCCGGGCAATCCTGCATTAAAACCTGGTTTGACGTTGTACGTCTCAACTATGGGAAACGACGCCTGGTCGGGAGATCTCAGGCAGCCAAATCAAAGTAAAACCGATGGCCCTTTTGCAACTTTAGGGAGGGCAAGAAATGCAATCCGTGTATTGAAAGGAAACAACATGCTTCCTGAAGGAGAGGTGATAGTAGAGATCCAGGAAGGTGTTTATGAACTAACAGGAACATTTGAACTTGAATCCAAAGACGGTGGAAGAGACTCTCTTTCACGCATCATATATTGTGGACAGGAAGGTAAAGAAGTACGTCTGTCTGGTGGTAAATATCTAACTAAATGGGCTTTAGTAACAGATGACCATATTTTGGCAAAATTCAGGCCTGGTGTTCGCGGAAAGATTTATCAGTCAGACCTCTCTGCGATAGGTATCAACGATTTCGGATCTCCCGGAGGAGAAGGCATAGAATTGTTTTTTAATGATAAGCCGATGTGGATATCACGGTATCCTAATAAAGGGTTTGTAAAAATAACAGGATTGCTCAATGAAGACCCGGTAGA
>JBDTIC010000435.1:0-3491 GCA_039936595.1 Ginsengibacter sp.
CATATAGCCGGGATTGGGATTATGAACGTATCAGGAATGCAGCTGATGAAGTGGGCGCTTTTGTAATGTGTGATATAGCGCATCCTGCCGGTCTTATTGCCAAAGGATTACTAAAATCTCCATTTGAACACTGCCATTTTGTAACCTCTACTACGCATAAAACATTACGCGGTCCTCGTGGCGGAATTATTATGATGGGTAAAGATTTTGAAAACCCTTTTGGCTTAAAAACTCCTAAAGGTGAGACCAGGATGATGAGCCATGTATTGGATATGGCCGTTTTTCCAGGCACCCAGGGAGGTCCGTTGGAACATGTGATTGCAGCGAAGGGAATTTCTTTCGGCGAAATACTGACTGATGAATTTACGGATTATGCAAAGCAAATCCAGGTAAATGCACAGGCGATGGCAAAAGCTTTTAATGCTAAAGGGTATGACCTGATCAGTAATGGCACCGACAATCACCTGATGCTGATAGATCTCCGCAATAAAAATATTACTGGTAAAAAAGCCCAGGAAACATTAGACCAGGCCAGCATTACCCTTAATAAGAATGCAGTTCCTTTTGATGACAAAAGCCCGTTTGTGACTTCTGGTATCAGAGTAGGAGTAGCCGCTATTACAACAAGAGGAATGAAAGAAAATGACATGCAGACAGTTGTTGATTTGATAGATAGGGTATTAATGAAACTGGATGACGAGAAAGCAATTGGATCTGTAAAAAATGATGTAAAAGAATGGATGAAGGCTTTCCCGCTTTACCCTGAGTTGGGATAATTATATTATCTTATAAGCTTTAAGTAAAAAACAATCACAGTTCGTAACACCTGGGCTATTGAGACCAGGAATGAAACTGGCTAAGGAGTACAGAAAAAGGTATATTTATTAAAGAGTTGTTTTACTAAGTTACAGAGGTATGTTTCCGTGTTTTCTGAACGGCTTCGCTACTTCTTTATTTTCCAGGATCGCAAAGGCTTTTAATAATTTTCTGCGGGTATCTTTTGGCTCTATTACTTCGTCTATAAAACCGCGTTGTGCTGCTTCAAAGGGATTAGTAAACTTGTCAGCATATTCCTTCTCCTTTTCTGCCAGCTTTTGATCCGGATTCTTAGCTTCTGAAATTTCTTTTTTAAAGATAATTTCACTGGCGCCCTTGGACCCCATTACAGCTATCTCTGCCGTTGGCCACGCATAATTGATGTCTGCTTCTATATGCTTTGAATTCATCACATCATAAGCACCACCATAAGCTTTGCGTGTTATGACAGTAACACGAGGTACCGTGGCTTCGCTTAAGGCATATAGCAATTTTGCTCCGCTTAAAATGATTCCATTCCATTCCTGCTCCGTTCCCGGCAAAAAGCCCGGCACATCTACCAACACCAACAAAGGAATATTAAATGCATCACAAAACCGGGTGAAGCGTGCGGCCTTCTTTGAACTATTTACATCAAGCACCCCAGCCAGGCTCATAGGCTGATTGGCAATAATGCCGATACTCCTTCCTCCAAGGCGTGCAAAACCCACAATAATGTTGGTAGCAAACTGTTCGTGAACTTCAAAGAATGAATCAGTGTCAATGATTCCCTTTATCACCAGGTGCATATCGTAAGGCTTATTTGGAGAGTCAGGAATAATATTTTCTAATTCTTCCCTGTATTCATCAGCTAAAATAAAAGGGTGTTTTGGAGGCGTTGCTTTATTATTTTGAGGTAAATAACTGAGTAATTTTTTTACCTGGTCCAAACAAGCCACATCATTGGGGGCAGTAAAATGTGTTACACCTGATTTTACAGCATGCGTACCTGCACCACCCAATTCTTCTGCAGTGACTGTTTCATTGGTCACTGTTTTCACTACATTGGGGCCTGTGACGAACATGTAGCTGGTGTTTTGAACCATGAAAGTAAAATCTGTAATGGCGGGGGAATAAACAGCACCCCCGGCGCAAGGCCCCATAATAGCAGAGATTTGAGGGATAACGCCCGATGCCTGCACATTTCTATAAAAGATATCAGCATAACCACCTAAAGACCGAACGCCTTCCTGTATTCTTGCACCACCTGAGTCGTTCAATCCGACGATTGGAATGCCGTTTTTAACTGCCTGGTCCATGATCTTACAAATTTTTTCGGCGTGCGTTTCTGAAAGGGAGCCCCCAAAAACCGTAAAGTCCTGTGCAAAAATATAAATAGGCTTGCCATCTATCGTCCCATAGCCTGTTACTACGCCATCACCGTAATATACTTGTTTATCCATTCCAAAATCGGTAGTCCGATGGGTTACAAGCATGCCCATTTCTTCAAAGGAGCTCTCATCAAGAAGATAATTGATTCGTTCACGAGCGGTTAATTTTTTCTTTCCGTGCTGGCTTTCTATTCGTTTTTCACCGCCTCCTTCCAAGGCTTTCGAAATTCTTTTCTCTAATTCATTTTTTATAGCGCTCATAGATCTTTTGAATTTTTAAGTGGTTGGCAATCGCAATATTTTTGCGTCTTCCAGGTATTGGTACAAAGCTAAACGCGCAGCAAGTTTCGCGTTTTTTTCGTGTAAGCTGTCGGCAATTTCTTTGGTGTAGCAGGTCCCTACAAAAGCAGTATTAAAGTTGCCTGATAAAAAGTCAGCATGGGTGCAAACAAAATGTCCAAAGGGAAGTGTGGTTTCTACACCCTCAATAGTATAATAGTCGATGGCTTCAAGCATATTTTGAATAGCTTCTGCCCTGTTAGTTCCATACGTGATCAGCTTTGCGAGCAATGAATCATAGTAAACAGAAATTTCGGACCCTTCTCTTATACCATCATCAACACGAATGTTTTTTCCTTCCGGCTTTATATAACGCGTAATCTTACCCGTAGAAGGATTAAAATTATTCCACACATCTTCGGCATACACCCGCAGTTCCAGCGCGTGTCCTTTTATTTTCAGGTCTTCCTGTTTATAGGAAAGAGATTCACCTCTTGCAATTTTGATTTGTTCTTCCACCAGATCGAGCCCGGCTATAAATTCTGTTACCGGATGCTCCACCTGCAGGCGGGTATTCATTTCTAAAAAATAAAATTTGCGCGCATTATCTACCAAAAATTCTACAGTGCCGGCTCCAATGTAGTTACATGCCTTTGCTACATTTACTGCTGCTTCTCCCATTTTTCTGCGCAGCGCATCATCCAAAATAGTTGAAGGTGCCTCCTCTATCACCTTCTGGTTGCGGCGTTGTATGCTACATTCTCTTTCAAAAAGATATACGGTGTTGCCTTGTGTATCAGCCATGATCTGCATTTCCACATGCCTCGGTGAGGTTACATATTTTTCGATAAAGACGGACCCATCTCCAAAAGCAGCTTTAGCTTCATTGACAGCCCGCTGCATTTGTTCTTCAATATCTTTTGCATGGTGAACTACACGCATTCCTTTACCACCACCACCCGCAGATGCCTTGATTAAAATCGGGAAGCCAATTTCGTTGGCGATACGGGTCGCTTCAGAAATATC
>JBDTIC010000436.1:0-4770 GCA_039936595.1 Ginsengibacter sp.
ATTCGTTTTAAAATTTAAAATTTGTAAAATAATTAAGCAGTTCACGATATTCATTTTTTGACAAACATAAAGTGATGAACTGCTCTGTCTTAATTGGTGGTTAGATTTTTTCAATTTATGCCTCACTTTTAAATTGTATTGTCAATCGTTGCTTTGCTTACATTCCAATCGTTTTGCATCATTTCCCTTATTTCATAATTTACATAGCTACATTTTCTGTCGAATATTGTCCCGGATCAACTGGAAATATAATTAATCAGTGGGAATATTCGAATTAACCAATCTCAGGCCCTCCTATTAAAAATTGCCTATCAATCGCACCAGGAAAATAATTTATTCTTTGATACATCCTGATAAACTGCCTTTGAATTACAAATCCCAAAGAGCACAACCAGTCAATCAACTCTTCTTTATCACCGGTTACATCGACAACCATGGATTGGTTCTTCATCATTTTAAGAGCTTTAGAAATTAGTATTTTAGCGTCTGCCGTACATGAAGCTACCACAGGTCCTACCTGATGATATTTATTTCCATCTCGTCCAAGTGTTATGCCGACAATACGATCGTTTCTTTTAAGCACCCACCCTTTATGAGGAAATTTTCTTATCAAAAAATCAATTAATACGCTTCTGTTTGCACCAAACGCAAATTCGTCCAAAGCAATAATTTCGGGAATGTCATTTGGATTAATTGATTCTATCAATACATCATTATCCACAACAGACGGCAAATTTTCAATTACCTCACCTACCATTCTTACGATAGGGTATTGATCTTTAAAATTGAATTTCTTATAGATATGTTGTCCATCTGGTGTAGCATCAAGCTTAACTGATTTACAAAATTCTAATTTTTCAAAAATATTTCTAAGAAGCGTTTTGCTAACTCCGTATCCCCTGTACTCTTTATCTACCAGCACCATTCCAATCCAGGCGACCTGGTTAGAATAATTTATCGCTGTTGTCGTTCCAATGATTTTATTGTCGTACTTGGCAGCCATACAAATGTTTTCGGGATTTTCGATTAAGAATTTCCAGTCAATTTTTGTTTGGTTCCATCCTTCCGCACTTGATAATTTCATGGCATCGGCGATGTCACTCAACTGCAATTTCCTTAAAGTGAATGCTAATTCATTCATTTGATTCGTCTAGTGTTTTAAACCTCCCCGCATCTTTACTTATTGTTAAAAGTAAAACATCCTATGTTACTTTCTATGTTGCTTAAGCCCGGTTTTTACCCATGAAAATTCTTTACCGATTATACTACCTGCTAAAATTCAGGTTAACACCCACAAGTACTGATTGAATTTATCTGATGTGAGAAATTATTAAGTCCGTTTAATTTTCAAAATGAAGTTCCGGTTGATCTGGTTTATTTATAAATGGATTAGCCATAAGCTGTGTCATACAGCTAATGCTGAAAAAACAACTACCAGCATGCTAATTGGGAATTTAAAATTACGCATGAAAAAGTTCATCATTGGATCAGGTTTAATCTTACAATTAATTCCTCTCGTACCGACTAATATCGCATGTCTCCCCTGAGATTTGCCGGTAGAACAGGAGGCAGATAATCATTTTACTAATCATTTAATAATCGCTAAAAATAACAGATAACAAATATCTTATTCCATTCGTTAGCATTATCCTACGTTTTCGCGCCTTGGCTATTGATCAGAAATGATTGGTAATGAAAAAGCAACATAAGCATCGCTTTTCCTCCCACCCCATTTGGAACCGCCGCAGGCAACGACAACATATTGTTTACCATTAACAGAATAAACGGCCGGTGTAGCAGCTCCGGTAGCCGGAAGGTCTGTTTCGAACAAAATCTTTCCTGTTCTTTTACTGATGGCCCTGAATTTTGCGTCAGCAGTTGCAGCAATAAATAATACACCTCCTGCTGTTACTACCGGCCCGCCATAATTTTCTCTACCCGTTGTTGGAATTCCCTTGGCTTTCAATTCTGCAAATTCACCAAAAGGCATCTGCCACAATTGCGCACCCGTGTTCAGATTAACAGCCGTTAAGGTACCCCACGGTGGACTTATTGCCGGGTAGCCTTCTTTAGTCAGAAACTTATTGTACCCTGTAAAAGAATATAATGACTTTAATAAGCTGCCTTCATTTAAAGAGGGGCCTTTGTAAGTATTTTTCTGTTCCGTGTTTATATTCAATATAAAAGAACCTAATGCATTTCTTTCCTCTTTTGCAAGTTGGTTAAATCCCGGCATCATTCTTCTGCCCGTAGAAAGCAATTCATTCAACTTTGCAAAAGTGTATTTCTTCTCTATGCCTAACAGTGGAGGATAGTCGCCACTTCCCTGAAGTCCGGTACCATGACAACCTATACAATGCATATTGTAAAGAAGTTTACCCGCCTGGAGATTGGTCATAACTTTTTTAGCCTCTGGTTTATTTTTAACAAGGTTTAAGACCCAGGCCATATTGTTGGCATTTACATAAAGAATATTTGTTTCCGGGTCTATGGCTCCTCCTCCCCACTCGCCACCACCATCATAACCGGGAAAAATTAAGGTTCCATTTTCTGTAGGCGGAGTGAATATTCCCTCATAACGATAGGAATTAAAACGTCTTTTTATATCCTGATAAGAAGAATCATCTACCAATTTATTCAAATCATTTTCCGTCAACATTTGTCTTGAGAATGGCTTTGGCAAAACAGGAAACGGCTGCGTGGGACTAAGTTTCTCCCCTTCCGCAGCACCTGAAGTAGGAACAGATTTCTCCTGAATTGAGAAAACAGGCTTTCCTGTTACCCGGTCAAATACAAATACCAATCCTGTTTTGGTGGTTTGAACTGCTGCATCCACCTTTTTCCCATTGTGATTTAGCGTAATAAGGATCGGTGGTGTGGGTACATCCATATCCCATACGTCATGATGTACAGTTTGAAAATGCCACAACAATTTACCGGTTGCAGCTTCCAGTGCAACTAAACAATCCCCATAGAGGCCAGCTCCTAATCGGTCGCCGCCATAAAAATCATTGGTCGGGCTTCCAACAGGAGCATAAAGAATTCCTCTTTTTTCATCCAGGCTAAATCCCGACCAACTATTGGTTGATCCCATCCTTTTATAGGCAGTAGAATCATCCCACGTGTTGTATCCCGGTTCCCCGGGATAAGGTACGGTATGAAATATCCATTTTTGTTTACCGGTTTTTATATCAAAAGCGCGAATATGCCCTGGTGTATTTTCACCTACAAGTCCGCTAACAAAAAACAGATTCTTGTAAATCATTACAGGTGCAGTGGGTGCAACAAAAAGCTCTTTAGGATTACGATCAAGACCCTGGGTTAGATCAATTCCTCCGTCTTTGCCGAAAGAGGATACCAATTTACCCGTTAAGGCATTCACTTCAAATACAACTGGGCCAACGGTATAAATAATACGTTTATCATTCTCCTCTGCCCAGTAGGTAACACCCCTGTTCATGTTTACACTTTTCCGATGCCAGGTTTTATTGGCTACTGAATCTGAAGGATCAAATTGCCACTTTTCCTTTCCTGTTGCTGCATCAATTGCGAACAATTTTAATTTTGGTGAAACGCCATATAAAGTACTGTCTATAACAATGGGATTACATTCCATCACACCATAATGGATACTGTCATTGTTTTCCGAATGATATATCCATGCGACCTGCAACGTATTTACATTGGCCGTGTCTATCTGTTTTAAAGATGAGTAGCGTATATTTTCTTTCGTACCCCCTGTTATTTTCCAGTCAGTATATTTTTTATTTCTTCCGCAATTCCATGACAAAATGGTTATGCTCAAAATAAAAAAAATTACCACCCTTCCGTGTGTATGCTTCATTACAATAGCTTGTAAAGTTGATTTATTATCTTTTATCAGAAAGGTCCGGATTTGAAAACTTTACCCACATCTTTCCTTACCAATTCTTATCTATTTTTCTTTTACTATCAACAGCCATCCTTGTTCGGGTAACACCGGTATAGCATCACCCGGCGAGAAATTTCTTGCAGGTTGGAATTTTTTCACTTCCGGTGCAATGAGTTCCACCTTCCCGGGGTCCAGCCCTAAGGCTTTCCAGTCAATCTGCAACTTTATGTTCACTGAGTCATTTGCCCAACTGCCAATGGCTATTAATGTTTTTCCTTTTTTTATGTAAGCAGTTGCCAATACATTCTTGTCAGTTGTATTCACTACCGGAAAGTGATCCCAATAGCCAATCATTTTTGAACCGGCAATGCCAAACTGATCCCAGACTTTCCATATATCAGCCGGATTGCTAACTACTCCTGCAGTGGACCAGGGTATTCTCGCAGTCATACCATAAACCATACCGCGCCACGGATTGCCACCTCCCTGAAGCATATCTCCCATTAACCCAAAAGGAATACCGGATGTTTCCACCAGCCAGTTGGCGGGAGGCATTTTATTATACTCAAAACTTTCACCAAACCAAAGCTTATTAATGTAGGGAAAAAATGCAGTGTATTGCGTGGCTGGCCCTATGGAAAAGCCGGTATTGGAATGTAAGTCTATCAGACATCCAGGTTTAACACTATCCATTACTTCACGCATTCGTTTGATAATATGATTGTCGAAGGTTACGTCATCAAGGTAAATACCATCAATGTCTTCATTTTCTAACAACCAGTCTAAACCGCGGACATAAAAATTATTCCATCGGCTGTCTCCGGGAGCAGTTTGGATTGCTGCATCTACATTCCCCAGGTCATATCCAATTGGCATGTACCATGCGGGCGCATAATCAT
>JBDTIC010000437.1:0-7768 GCA_039936595.1 Ginsengibacter sp.
AGGCTTTATAATTTAATTTACCAAATAACGGAGAATGATGAGTTCCAATGTTAACATCATTATCTGACTTGGATAGATAATAGTTTGCAGATTTTGCTGCAAAAAAATAAAAAAAGAAAAGGCAACAAGCAAAAAATTATAATATTTTTTCTGAACGAAGCTGGATTGATGATTGCCTTTCTGTTTTAAATATATAATTTTTCCCAGAGAAAGTAAAGCGTCTCCAAAATTTTTAGGTTACTAAATCATAACATTATGTGTTATGTTGATTTGGTATCGTTATAATTTAGAAGCAGTGTAATCTTGGTTTTTATTGTGAACAGTCAATATGATAATTGTCTTTTGCTTACTAATTATTTTGATTTCTCTAATGAATTTATAGATCCTTTTCGATTGCAAAAACGGAAACTTTATTTAAAACATTTTTAAAATGTTATTATATTCTACTTGAAATGCAGCCTTTTGCATCGTACATTGCGCGTGTATGAAATACTACATTATTGCAGGGGAAGCATCCGGCGATCTACATGGAAGCAACCTGATAAAAGAACTTCAGCAATTAGATGCGGAGGCCGACATTCGTTGCTGGGGAGGTGATAAAATGCACGATACAGGAGCTACGCTGGTAAAGCATTACAAAGAGCTTGCGTTTATGGGATTCATGGAAGTGGTTAAAAACCTTCCGGCTATTTTTAAAAATTTCAAATTCTGCAAAACAGACATTTCGGCTTTTCAGCCAGATGTGATTATTTTTATAGATTATCCGGGCTTTAATTTACGAATGGCCAAATGGGCTAAAGAAAACAACTACAAAACTGTTTTTTATATTTCACCACAAGTGTGGGCATGGAAAGAAAGCAGGGTAAAAAATATAAAGCAGAACATTGACAAAATGATCGTTATTCTTCCGTTTGAAAAAGAGTTTTATAACAAATGGAATTATGAGGTGCAATATGTAGGCCATCCGTTGGTAGAGGTGATTGATAATTTTAAAAGAGAACATGCTGAAATAACAATATCTCCAAACACCATTGCTTTACTGCCCGGCAGCCGCAAACAGGAGATTCAAACAAAGCTTCCGGTAATGCTCGATGCTTCGGAGAATTTTCCGGATCATCAATTCGTGATTGCTAAAGCGCCGTCAATTGAGGATGAATTTTATGAATACTTTATCCAGAATCATAAAAATGTAAAGTTAGTTAGTAATGGTACCTATCCGCTTCTAATGAAGTCTGTAGCGGCTTTAGTGACATCAGGTACAGCAACTTTAGAAACTGCATTGTTTGGGGTTCCGGAAATCGTCTGTTATAAAGCCGGCACTATTTCTTACCACATTGCAAAGAGGCTGGTAAAGTTAAAATTCATCTGCCTTGTCAACCTGATTATGAATAAAGAAGTGGTAAAAGAGTTGATTCAACAAGATCTTACCTCGGAAAAAATTACTATTGAATTGAAAAAAATATTATTTGATACCTCAAAAATAGAGGGATTAAAAAAAGATTATTTACAATTAAAGCAATTGCTTTCTAAAGGTGGTGATGCCTCTAAAAATGCGGCAAAAAGCATTTATAATTTTATAAATTATGGAACAAGGAATATCGTGGTATAAAGAATGGTTTAACTCGTCTTATTATCATCAGCTATATATTAAAAGAGATAACGCTGAAGCCGTAGGTTTTATCAATCATCTTATAGATTATTTAAAACCTGCTCCTGGCTCACTGATGTTAGATATCGCCTGTGGAAGAGGACGGCATTCAATACAACTTGCAGAGATGGGTTTTGATGTGACCGGAATCGACCTGTCAGAAAATAATATTCTAAAAGCGAGAGAGAACGAGAATGGCCATTTGCATTTTTTTAACCACGATATGCGTCTGCCATTCTGGATCAATTATTTTAATTATGCGTTCAATTTTTTTACAAGTTTTGGATATTTTAATACAAGACGGGAACATGATAATGCAATCAGGACCATTGCTCAATCTTTAAAACCTAATGGAATAGTTGTGATAGACTATTTGAACGTTCATTATGAGGAAAATCATTTAATCCCTAAATCAGTTATTGAAATAGATGGTGTTGCTTATCATAACACAAAATGGTTTGATGAAACACATTTTCATAAAGAAATTATTGTAAAAGATAAAAGTTTAAAAGATGCTTTAGTGTTTCACGAACGGGTAGCAAAATTTTCATTAGGAGATTTTACGGAAATGCTGACTTGTCAAAATGTGCAAATACAAAAGGTGTTTGGTGACTATTATTTGGGGGATTATAACATAAATGAATCTCCAAGAATGATTATTATAGCCCGTAAAATGATTTCCTGATATTATAAATAAGGTTTTTTGTTTATTCATGCTTAAAAACCACGCTACCACTTTTTTCAGTGTCAGATTCAATTCTTACCTCGTACCTCTTCGGTCCATCTGTTACGATCATCAATGCAGTATTTGGAGGTATGGTTCCTAAATTATCAGCATACATCGTCACTATATTTTCCTTCACGTTTTGATCTAATGTAAGTGTAAGGGAAACAGGTTTATCCGATAGCCTTTGATGAGAGAGTACTACTTTACCATTGTAAAATACGGTGATGGAATCACCATCGATTTCTCCATTGTCGTAAAAAGCAAGATGAAAGGTGGGTTGAGAAATAGTAATCGTTTTAATGATATTTTTCTTACGGGTTTCAAATTCCTTTAGTGAAGGTGCCGATGGATTGATAACGTTTTGATTAGTAATGTCAGACTTTGTAATAGCAGTATTTGGCTCTGGGACAGCGTTCATTAATGGTTCCGATTTTTCATTTTTTTCAATTTGTTCCGGCATTCTTTTAGCTGGAGTTGCTGACTTTGCGGGGGCTTCAGCAATAGATTTTTGTTGTGTTGCTGGTTTCTTAGGGGCGGCCTTTGCTATCGTTTTCTTCTCGTGAGGCATAAATCCGGTGGGTAAATTGTTAACCACTCTTCTTGATAAAACCGTTGTGCCAGTACCGCATCCTCTTCCCTGGTTAGGTGCAGGTAGCCACGTACCTTTTAACACTTCCATTTCATCGCTGTCTCTTTCATAATGCAAACGATGGGTTTGAAAACAATTCTGAAAATCGGGTGGGGTATTAAATTTAGTTCTTTCAATTTCGGTCACCACTAAATCTTTAGTATCATTATCGAAGGTACCTGTTAGCCTGCAAATGGTGTAGTATCTTTTCATTCCTTCCTGGAAATAGGTATATGAATACCCTGACACTCTTGAGTCATCAACGCTAATTTCTAAAACATATTTAATGCCATTGTCTGAATAGCCCGGGAGACCGAAACTGTTTTCCTGGAAACCTCCCTTCCATTGCCCATTTAAATTTATCGCGCTATTATTTTTATGATGAGAGGTTCTCTTTTGGGAAGAAAAATTTTGCGAATAAGCATTTTGAGCATTTATCCCGAAACCCAACATCAGCAAAAATGACAAAGTAAATATTTGGTTCACAATGCTGTTTATTGATTCACTCAAAATTAATTGTTATTAAAGTTATATCCGTTGGTAGAGATCGAATGTTTGTCTAATACTTCGTTAAATTTGCCCTTTAAGATTTATTATAAAAAATTTTTTGAGTGAATAGAATGATAAACATAACATTTCCTGATGGTGCTGTACGGCAATATGAGCAAGGGACTTCATCATTAGACATTGCGAAATCAATTAGCGAAGCATTGGCCCGCAAAATTTTGGCAGCCGAAGTGAATAACGAAGTATGGGATCTTTCGCGCCCTGTTAATAATGATGCGAGTATAAAATTTTTGACCTGGGAGGAAGCAAAAGGTAAGTCCACTTTTTGGCATTCGTCTGCGCATTTGATGGCAGAAGCGGTTGAAGATATTTTTCCCGGAGTAAAATTCTGGGTGGGTCCACCGTTGGAAAAAGGCTTTTACTATGACATGGATCTTGGCGAGAATGTTATTGCTGATTCCGATTTAGAAAAGATAGAAAAGAAAATGAAAGAGCTCGCAAAGCAGAATAATATTTTTTCGAGAAAAGAAATTTCTAAAGCAGATGCAATACAATACTTTGAAGAAAAAGGAGATGGATACAAATTGGATTTGCTGGCAGGATTGGAAGATGGTAAAATTACATTTTATACACAAGGACAATTTACTGATCTGTGCCGTGGTCCGCATATTCCGTCTACCGGATTAGTTAAAGCGATAAAACTAACTAATATTGCTGGAGCATATTGGAAAGGTGATGAAAAAAATAAAATGCTTACCCGTATTTATGGAGTTACTTTTCCTAATCAAAAAGAATTGGATGAATATCTGGTTTTTCTAGAGGAAGCAAAAAAACGCGATCATAGAAAAATAGGCAAGGAATTAGAATTATTTACATTCTCAGAAAGAGTAGGAGCAGGCTTACCACTTTGGCTGCCTAAAGGTGCTTTGCTTCGTGAGAGGTTACAGCAGTTTTTACAAAAAGCACAGATGGAAGCAGGATATCTTCCTGTTATTACCCCTCATATAGGTTCTAAAAATTTATACGTTACCAGCGGACATTACGAAAAATATGGGAAAGATAGTTTTCAGCCCATAAAAACACCTGTGGAAGGTGAAGAGTTTTTGCTAAAACCCATGAACTGTCCTCATCACTGCGAGATCTATAAGTCTTCGCCAAGAAGCTACAAAGACCTGCCACTCAGGTTATCAGAGTTTGGTGCTGTATATCGCTATGAACAATCCGGGGAATTGCATGGCCTCACCCGTGTGAGAGGATTTACCCAGGATGATGCGCATCTGTTTTGTATGCCCCAACAGGTGAAAGATGAATTTAAAAAAGTAATTGACCTTGTGTTGTTTGTTTTTAATTCCCTTGGATTTACAGATTACACCGCACAGATTTCTTTAAGAGACCAGGATGACAGATCAAAGTATATAGGTAGTGAGGAGAACTGGGAGCTTGCTGAAAAAGGAATTATGGAGGCCGTGGAAGAAAAAGGACTGAAAAACGTGGTAATAGAATATGGCGAAGCTGCATTTTATGGCCCAAAACTTGATTTTATGGTGCGTGACGCGATTGGAAGGAAATGGCAGCTAGGTACCATACAGGTTGATTATAATATGCCGGAACGATTTGAACTTACGTATATTGGTGAGGATAATGCGAAGCACACCCCAGTAATGATACATCGTGCACCATTTGGAAGCCTGGAAAGATTTGTAGCTGTGCTTATTGAACATTGTGCCGGCAAATTTCCGATGTGGCTTGTACCTATACAGGTAAAAATTTTACCGATCAGTGATAAGTTTATGTCTTATGCAGAAAATGTTTTAAGTCAATTAAAAAATAATGATATTCGTGCAGAAATTGATGACAGAAGCGAGAAAATTGGTAAAAAAATTCGTGATACAGAATTGGCAAAAATCCCATTAATGCTTATTATTGGGGAGAAAGAAGTGAATGATGAAAAAGTTTCGGTGAGGCGCCAGGGTAAAGGTGATGAAGGAACTAAAACTTTGAAAGAAGTGATAGAGAATATTAAAGACGAAGTGAAGAATATGAAGTAAGATACGAGAGATAATAAAAAATAAAGAAGTAATTGACAACAACATAATCTTTTAGAATTTATGAAGTTTTACAATTTCATTTTTAAAGTCGTAACGATGCACAGGTCGGGGTTATAGAGATTGAGCAAATAATCGAAGCGAAAGTTGGTAAGAAGGTGAATGCTAATGTTACAACGGAGGTTCTCGCTACAAGAGAAGGTACATTATTTTTGAAAAAGATTTACTTAACTTTAAAATAGGAATTCAAAAAAGTTTGATAATACTATTCTTTGGATTGTAAGTACAGGTATAGGAGTTGTCGATTAATACTTTTTATAGTCAGAATATTCTTAATCAAATAACAAAATAATTTTTAATCTAAAATCAATTAATGGCATTTCCACCCCGGCCGAGAGGCGCATTTAATCCCCGTTTTAAAAAAGAACAACAACAGGAACACCGTACCAATCACATGATAAAAGTCCCCAACGTAAGATTAGTTGGAGATAACGTTGAGATTGGAATTCATCCCACCGTAGACGCACAAAGAATCGCAAATGATCTGGGTCTTGACCTTGTAGAGATTTCACCTCAAGCAGATCCCCCGGTTTGTAAAGTGATAGATTATAATAAGTTTCTTTATGAAAAAAAGAAGCGCGAAAAAGACATGAAAGCAAAAAGTAAAGTTTCTGAAGTAAAAGAAATACGCTTTACTCCCAATACCGATGATCACGATTTTGATTTTAAATCCAAACATGCAGAAAATTTTTTAAAAGATGGTAATAAAGTAAAGGCTTATGTGCAATTCAAAGGAAGGGCTATCATGTTTAAGGAAAGAGGCGAATTATTATTATTAAAATTTGCTGAAAGACTTGTGGACGTAGGCACCTTGGAAAGTATGCCGAAATTGGAGGGTAAACGGATGTTTGCCATATTTGCTCCTAAGAGTCAAAAGAAAAAATAATCCTGTAAAACAATATATTTTATTTCTTAGATCGTTTTCTATATAAAGACGTTGGTCTGGCTGCATTCAGTTAACTAAGAATTGGTTAGCATATCACATCCAAGATTACTAATCTTGACAAAATGTCATATTTTGAAGGATGCTGCTATGGTTATCTGAAGTGGGATACAAACTCAAATTATTTTAATTTGATATTTCGGTAATAGGAATATCAAAGGTCTTTTTACTTAAGGTGTACGTAATATTACGCTACTCAAAAACGAGTATTTACGCTGTAAAATTCTACCTAATAAAATCCGACTTTTGTAGATATTATTAACAGCTCAAATATTATTTTCTATGAAAAACCAAACTGATGACCCAGTCAAGTTGATGGTTGTTGATGATCATGTACTCTATCGGGCAGGAGTTAAGGCTGCTCTTTCATCAAAAAAGGATATAAAAATTATAGGAGAAGCAGATAATGGCGCTCATCTTCTTGATATGCTGAAAGTATTACAACCTGATGTAATATTGCTTGATATTCAAATGCCGGTTATGGATGGAATAGCTGTGTTGCCGGTATTAAAGAGGCTTTATCCTCACATGAGAGTCATTATGCTTACTTTACTTGATGATCAAAGTGTAATTACCCGGCTAATGGAATTGGGGGCTAATAGTTACCTGGTAAAAACTTCAGATGCCGAAGTGATCTATGAAGCAATTATAACATGCCATAAACAGGAATATTATTTTAATTCCTTAACCAATAAAGCCCTCTTAAATAATCTGCGTCAAAGGAACACCGTTTCTGCCTTTAAAATGCACCATGAAGATGGCGCACTTAGCGACAAGGAAATTACTATCCTTCGCCTGATGTGCGACGAAAAAAGTACTCGTGAAATTGCCGAAGCGGTGGAGCTTAGCCCCCGGACAATAGAGGCTATTCGCGATAAGCTTAAAATAAAAACGGGTACAAAAAGTACCGCCGGACTTATTATGTTTGCTGTAAAAAATAATTTGATAGATCAGGAGAATTAAAAGGCATAATCAATTCATAAATTTATTTTTGCTCATTCATTTTTAAATTATGAATGAACATTTTTTTATTTATAACAATGAGTTTTTTCTTAATGGCCAGCCTGTAATAGGAATCGGAAACCGTTCGTTCAGATACGGTGATGGGTTGTTTGAAACCATACGATTTCAGGAAGGAAAAATGATCAATTTAAATTTTCATTTTGAGCGTTTCTTCAACGGTCTGGATATTTTGCAATTTGTGCGGCCA
>JBDTIC010000438.1:0-17351 GCA_039936595.1 Ginsengibacter sp.
CTCCACCAGGAACCTGGCAAACTCAGGCAGGTCGCTGGGTGCCTGGCCACATAAGCCAATTTTCACTCCGGCTTCATTTGCCTTTCTGATCACAGTAGCTATCATTTCCTTCGGCGCTTCATCCTGCTCACTGAATAAATTACTTACAATCGCGGAATCCCTGTCAATTCCCAGTGTGAGCTGGGTAAGGTCATTGGAACCTATAGAAAAACCATCAAATATTTCTGCAAATTTTTCTGCCAGTATCACGTTGCTTGGTATCTCTGCCATTACATAAACCTCAAGGTTATTCACTCCCTGCTCCAATCCGTTTTTTTTCATTACGGAAATCACTTTTTTCCCTTCGTCAATAGTTCTGCAAAATGGGATCATCACTTTTACATTGGTCAACCCCATCTCATTCCTTACTTTCAATATGGCTTCACACTCCAGCCGAAAACCATCTTTATATAAATCGTTGTAATACCTGGATGCACCACGAAAACCCAGCATTGGATTTTCTTCCTGAGGTTCAAAATCTTTTCCACCAATCAGGTTAGCATATTCGTTGGTTTTAAAATCACTCATCCTCACGATAACGTCTTTTGGATAAAAAGCCGCTGCAATCGTACCGACACCTTCAGCCAGCTTATCTACAAAATACTTTTCCTTATCAGCATAGTGACGGGTGAGCTCTTCTATTTTTTGTTTTACAGATGCATCTTTAAGTTCATTAAATTTGACCAAAGCCATAGGGTGGATTTGAACAGAATGAGTGATGATAAATTCAATACGCATCAATCCTACACCATCATTAGGATAAAAGGATAGTTCATAAGCATTATCCGGATCACCAACGATTAGCATCACCTTAGTTGCTTCCGGCTTTTTGATATTTGAGAAATCGTGCTCTGTGGTTTTAAAGTCTAATTTTCCTTTGAATACAAATCCTGTTTTCCCCTCGCTGCAAGCAACGGTGATCAGATCCCCGTCCTTAATTTGAGAAGTTGCGTTGCCACAACCCACAATGGCGGGTACACCCAATTCTCTTGCTACGATAGCCGCATGACTCGTTCTGCCGCCTTTGTTGGTAATAAGGGCTGACGATTTTTGCAACAGCGGATCCCAATCGGGGCTGGTGGTATCGGCTATTATGATTTCACCACTTTTCAATTTATCCGCTTCCTGTGGTGAATGTAGCACTCTTGCAATACCTGTGGCAATTTTTGAACCAATGGCCTCACCTTGTACCAGCACTTCGCCCTTTTCCAACAATTTAAATTCCTTCACCATCATCGGATTTTTTTGAGAGTGAACCGTTTCCGGTCTTGCCTGGATGATAAAAATTTCATCCGTAATACCATCCTTTGCCCATTCAATATCCATAGCCTTTTGGTAATGCTCTTCTATTACCAGTGACCATTTAGCAAGCTTCAGCACCTCTTCATCGTTCAGCACAAAAAGGTCCTGTTTTTCTTTTGGAGTATCGATATTTATAACAGGTTCGCGTCCGTCGCGATAGCTGTTAGGCCTGTATATCATCGTCTTTGCTTTTGATCCTAAACTCTTATGTACGATGGCATTTTTACCTTGCAATAAAGTAGGCTTGAAAATAAAAAATTCGTCAGGTGTCACTGTTCCCTGCACAATATTTTCACCAAGGCCCCATACTCCACTCAGGTGAACAATATCGCGAAACCCCGACTCGGGCTCCAGGGTGAAAATTACGCCGGATGAGGCTTTATCCGACCGCACCATCTTTTGTACTCCCACAGAAATATCTACATCCTGATGTTCAAAACCATTTTCTTCCCTGTATTTGATAGCTCTATCCGTATAAAGAGAGGCATAACATCTTTTCACTGCACTTAATAAAGCAGCTTCGCCTTTGATATTCAGATAGCTTTCATGTTGTCCGGCAAAACTTGCATGTGGCAAGTCCTCAGCGGTAGCGCTGCTTCTGACTGCCACTTCAATTTCCTCTTCACCACATAATTCCTTATAAGCCTTGGTAATCTCAGATTGGAGCTCTTTGGGAAGTGCTGCGGCAAGTACTAAGGCCCTTGCTTTCTCTCCCATTTCATTCAGGTTACCATATCCCGGCCTATCCAATTGATGCATAAGGTCTGCCAGTTTCGAATACAATGAATTTTTTGTCAGAAAATCTTTAAAAGCATAAGCCGTGGTAGCAAACCCATCAGGCACTAGAATTCCTTTTGATGAAAGTTTCGAAAACATTTCTCCTAATGAAGAATTCTTTCCGCCTACCTGGCCTATATCTGTTATCCCAATTTCATTAAACTTTTTTGTGTAAGTGATCATAACCTGGATATTTAGATAACAAAGCTAATTTGAGTAAACCACCACAACACTGATATCCATCATTGCAAAGCATGATTTTTCTCATCTGAAACCAATAATGGATGGACAATTACGAATTTCAAGGGTTTGGATTGAGTAGGCAGGAAGCAATAACGCAACCAAGAAATCAAAAATAAATTTCTCTGTGTAATCAGATTCAAGAAAATAAGCTTTTAAATGTAGGCTGTAAAGGAATATACCTGGATAAAAACTTACATTACAACCATCATTTGAAATAAAGGCAATGACTAAACCCAGCGCAGGTATACTTTTCTATCGCCATCAACAAAATAACATGCAGGTATTTTTAGTTCATCCAGGCGGTCCGTATTGGGCAAGAAAAGATTTGGGCGCCTGGTCTATTCCTAAAGGAGAAATTATGCCAGGTGAACAACTAATGGACACAGCCCTAAGAGAAACAGAGGAAGAAACCGGAATAAAAGCACAAGGAAAATTTATTGCTCTAACACCCGCGAAACAAAAAAACGGAAAGATAGTTCATGCCTGGGCCGCACCAGGCGATTTTGAAAAACTTTTAAACAAAAGCAACAACTTTGAAATGGAATGGCCGCCGAAATCAGGTAACAAAAAATTATTTCCTGAGATTGATAAAGGAGCCTGGTTTGATATCGGGGAAGCAAAGGATAAAATAATCCCGGGTCAAATTCCATTGATCACAGAACTGGAGAGCCTGTTGAAGAACGGTCTCACCTAAAAATGTGGTACTCTTATCAACCTATAATTGCACTTTCACGAAATATCAAAGTTCTCTGTTCTCTATATAAATTGCAAAATTCATAAACATCAATAATAGAGGGCTGGAACGAAAAAGTAAGGCCAGGGGTAGTAACCGGTGATTGAGTTTGTTTGAAATTTATCGTAACGGCTTTTTGGGGTAGGTGCTACAAGCAAAATTTATGATTTGTGGGTTACCAATAAATGTTTATTTAATCAATTTTGAAATTAACTTCCGGGAGTGTTCTGAAAAATGACTTAAGTCATCGTTCTACCTAATTCCTATCAGCAAAACGATTTTTATGATATTATCGTTATTGTTATCCTGGCCCGGATATTCATTTTATTGATTTAGATCATATACAAAAATGATGGCTGTCATATTAAAATTGCGTTTATAAAAATAATATTGCGGCATCATCAAAAGAAAAAGTGAATTCCTGGTTTTCAAATTATTTTAAAGGCTGTGGAGCATGTCCAAATCAGAAATGTATAACAAGACTGAATTTCAAAAAATACTACTTGATGAGATTTCCAAAAAAATATTTGACTTCATTGCGGTAGTCAGCGTAAAAGACGGAAAAATAATATTTGTCAATGAAATGGGAGCGAGATTGTTTGGGTACGAGAACTCTGATGATATGCATGCTAAATGTATCACAGACTTAAGGAAAAAAATTCCTGACAAGGAAGCTCTTAAAACAATCGAAACTGAAATCCTCACGAAGGGAGAGTTTTACGACAAAATAGAATTTGTAACCAAGAGTGGCAACTCATTTTGGGGATATATGCAAATGACTTCCTTTTCCGCAGACGGAGAAGATTACCGTCTGTTGCAGATCGAAAAGTCAGACAATACAAAGACGCATACGGAAACCCTTATAAAAGAGAGACAAAGATTTGGTGCTTTAATGGACTATGCCTCTATTGGAGTTTTAATTTTGAACCTGGATTTCAAGATAGTTTTGATGAACAATTCTACTTTGGACTTATTCGGCTACACAAAAAAGGAGTTGTTGGGTGCTAATATAGAAGCCTTGATCCCATCTTCTTTCCAGGAAAAATACAAAATGCATCTTTCAAATTATTTTGGAAACCCTGAAAAAAATTCAACAGAATTCCGGATGGAATTATATGCAGTTACTAAAGAGGGAAGTAAGTTTCCTGTAGATATAAGCATAGGTAAATTTAGTACCGGCAAAGAACATTTTGCCATTTTATTCATTAATGATATTACAAAACGAAAAAAAGGTGAAGATGAAATAAGAAATTTAAATACCCAGTTAGAACTTAAAGTAAAAGAAAGAACCGATGAATTGGATACGACCATCGCCAGGCTGGAAGAACAAATAAAAGAAACAGAAAGAACCAAGGCAGAGCTTGTTAAAATAACCCAGTATCAAAAGGCGGTGCTGGATTCCTCGGGGGCTATGATTGTTGCTACAGACCAAAACGGCACTATCACGTTATTTAATAAGGCTGCAGAGGATTTGCTTGGTTATAAAGCCAATGACGTTATAGGCAAATATAGTCCAACACTTTTTCACGACATTGACGAAACCCGAAAAATCGCATTAAAATACTCAAAAGAATTAAAAAAGGAGATTGTACCAGGCTTTGAAGTTTTTGTCACAAAATCAAGAGACAGCCTGGTTAATAAGAATGAATGGACCTATGTAAAAAAAGATGGAAGCTCATTTCCCGTTTCATTATCTACTACAGCTTTCAGAAATGGCCAGGATGAAATTACAGGATTTTTAGGTGTGGCAGTAGATATTTCGGAAATCAAAAAAACGGAAGATGAATTAAAAAAGGCACTTGATTGGGAAAGAGAATTAAATGAAATGAAATCAAGATTTGTTTCTATAGCCTCACACGAATTCCGCACCCCTCTTAGTACCATATTATCTTCCACTTACCTCCTTCAGAAATACACCCAAACCGATGAACAACCCAAGCGCGAAAAACACATTAGCCGGATAGTTTCCTCTGTAACTCTGCTTACTGATATGCTGGAGGACCTGCTTGATGTTGGAAAAATTGAGGAAGGAAAGGTGTCCCCAAAATTTAGTCCGTTTAATGTAAAAGAACATATTGAAAATAATATTGAAGAAATAAAAAGCCTTCTGAAAAAAGGTCAGCAAATAGTTTCCAGTCATTCTGGGAAAGAGCAGGTGTGGCTCGATCCTTCTATGCTGACACATATCGTGACGAACCTATTATCAAACGCAGTTAAGTTTTCACCGGAAAATACCTCTATCGTTATAAATTCAATAATATCGGGTTCACTATTAGAAATAGTGGTTAAAGATCAAGGTATAGGAATATCGAAGGAAGACCAACAACATTTGTTTGAACGTTTTTATCGCAGCAGGCATGCTGCTGACATACAGGGAACGGGACTTGGCCTGTATATAGCCCAAAAATATACGGAATTAATGAATGGTAAAATCGAATGTAAGAGCGAGCCTTACAAAGGCACTCAATTTTTGATAAAAATTGAAATGAGGAGCTTATAAATGAGTTTAAGAAAAAAGAACTATTATGAAAAAGATTTTATTAATTGACGATAGTGATGATCTCCGCGAAAACACAGCCGAAATACTGGAATTGGCTAATTATAAAGTCTTCACAGCAGAAAATGGAAAATTGGGTGTGGAAGCAGCGCTACGCGAAGATCCTGATTTAATAATATGTGATATTATGATGCCTGAATTGGATGGATATGGCGTTCTGCATCTTCTTCAGAAAAATCTCTCTACAAGACACAAACCTTTTATTTTTCTCACTGCTAAAACCGAACATAAAGATTTGCGCAAAGGAATGGAATCGGGCGCTGATGACTATATCACCAAGCCCTTTACAGGGATAGAATTATTGAGCGCCGTGGAAAGCCGTCTTAAAAAAATAGAATTAATAGAAAAACAATTCAAAGGAGATATGGACGAATTGCAGGAATTGATAAGAATAAGCAGTGGCGACGCTTTAAAAGAACTGACTGATGCATGCACCATCAATAATTACAAGAAAAAAGAAAGGATTTATTCAGAGGGTAACCGCCCTACTTCATTATATTATATAGCGAAAGGAAAGGTAAAAACATTGAAAACAAATGACAATGGCAAAGAACTGGTTGTCGGACTATATAATAAAAATGATTTTTTGGGATACATCGCTTTGCTGGAACAAACAAATTACCAGGATACGGCAGTTGCGATGGAAGACACAGAACTGACAGAAATTCCAAAAGAAGATTTTGAATTATTGATAAACAACAATCGTGACGTAAGCCGCAAATTTATTCAGCTTTTAGCAAAAAATATTTCTGAGAAGAAGGAGCAATTATTAGGTATGGCTTATAATTCACTGAGAAAAAAAGTGGCCGAAGCTTTAATAACATTGAATAATAAATACAATCAGGGAAGTGAAAAAGCATTGCCCATAAATATTACCCGCGAAAGCCTGGCCTCCATTGCCGGCACTGCCACAGAATCTCTCATAAGAACTTTAGGCGATTTTAAAAATGAAAAGTTGATTGCAATTGAAGAAAGTGTGATCACTATTTTAAACGCAAAAAAATTAGAAAACCTCATCAATTAGAAGATTGATGACTTTTAATATAAAACGTTCTTACGATTAGAATTCAATAAAAAGATCCATCAAACGGCTTTAAAAATTTGTCCTGTCTGGAAATGAGTTTACTGCCATTGTCACCTTTCATTTTATAAAATTCCATCAACATATTCATTGAAATCAAATTTTAGTTTCAGAAATTCGAGTTCAACAATCTTTATTTTCTTTCTAAATAGGTGCTGTTTTTGTCTTATAGTATTTGACAAATCTTTGTCAATACAAAAATTCCTATCTAAGTTTTTATCCATATCTGCTACTTCTGCACGCAACGACCTAACAATATCGTTCTCTTTTAATAATCGGTTATGGAAATGTTCCAGCCTTTTCAGTACGTCTTCGTCGGTAGGGTTCATGTTTTTTAAGATCTCTGAGATACCGGCTTTCAAAATAATATCTTCTTCCATTAAAAATGCCAGTGTCCTCCTGCTGCTTTCGTTTTCGCGATGAAATTGACTGAACAACAAATTAGTCCTGGGATCGGGTGTGGGTATCGTAGTTTCGGGGTACACGGTTATTTATTTTAATATTTGAATAAACCTATTAAGGTGTTTCGACGCATCATTTTGCCATAAAAAAGTAAAAATGTCTCCATCCCGTTAATGGTGTGCAATCGCATACTTATTTATTTTAAATACAAAATTATCCGGTATAACGCTTTCTTCAAAGGACGGCAGTCAGTGTACAAGATGAGATTGATCAGTATTATAATTTAAACAGAATATGATATAGTGCTAATTTTAAAAAATTTGCTATTGTTATCACTTTATCACAGAAAAAGTAAGATTACACGCAAATGACCATTTATTTCGTTGTAGAATTGCTGTTATTTTTTAATTAAATGCCCGATGTTTGATGGTTTTTTAGGAAATTTGCGCTTCTAATCAAAAAAATAAAATGAGCAATACTTCCGGTACGCTTTTCGATAAAGTTTGGGACTCTCATGTGGTACGCAAAATTGAGGACGGCCCTGATGTTTTCTTTATTGACAGGCATTTTATTCATGAAGTAACAAGTCCGGTTGCTTTTGGCGGTCTTATAAACAGGGGGCTGAATGTAATGTTTGCTGATAAAACATTTGCAACAGCAGATCATAATACACCCACTATTAACCAGCATTTGCCAGTGCAGGATCCTCTGTCAGCCATCCAGTTGAAAGCCTTGGAAACGAATTCGGCAAAATATGGAATTTCACATTGGGGATTAAATAATCCGAAGAATGGAATAGTGCATGTTGTAGGTCCTGAAAACGGGATTACCCTTCCCGGTATGACTATTGTTTGCGGCGACTCCCATACTTCTACTCATGGAGCTTTCGGTGCCATCGCTTTTGGCATCGGTACTTCGGAGGTGGAAATGGTTCTTGCATCTCAATGCATCATGCAGCCAAAGCCAAAGAAGATGCGCATTAATGTAAATGGGAAGATGGGCAAAGCCGTAACAGCAAAGGATGTTGCCCTTTATATTATATCCAGGCTTACAGCAGCCGGTGCTACAGGTTATTTTGTGGAATATGCAGGTGAGGTTTTTGAAGATCTGAGCATGGAAGGTAGAATGACGGTTTGCAACATGAGTATTGAAATGGGCGCGCGCGGCGGTATGATAGCTCCCGATGAAACAACGTTTGCTTACATTAACGGAAAAGATAAAGCTCCAAAAGGAGAGGAATGGGATCAATTACTTGCCTACTGGAAAACCTTAAAAACAGACCCGGAAGCAACTTTTGACAAAGAATATAATTTTGATGCTTCAGATATTGAGCCGATGATCACCTTCGGCACCAATCCCGGAATGGGCGTGGGTATCAGCAAACATATACCGGTTTCAAAAGATACTGTGAGCGGAAATGCAAGCTACGAAAAATCACTTAATTACATGGGCTTCCATGAGGAAGAAGCGATGCTTGGAAAGAAAGTAGATTATGTATTTATAGGAAGCTGTACCAACGGAAGAATAGAAGACTTTAGAGCGTTTGCCTCGATTGTAAAAGGAAGGAAAAAGGCTGATCATGTCACTGCGTGGGTCGTTCCTGGTTCACATGTAGTAGAGCAACAAATAAAGGATGAAGGTATACTGGATATTTTGACTGAAGCTGGATTTCAATTACGCCAGCCCGGTTGCTCTGCCTGCCTGGCCATGAATGACGACAAAATTCCTGCTGGCAAATATGCCGTAAGTACCAGTAACAGAAACTTTGAAGGACGACAAGGGCCAGGTGCACGAACCATGTTGGCAAGTCCGCTCGTGGCGGCTGCCGCAGCAGTTACAGGAGTGGTAACTGATCCAAGAGACTTGCTTTAAATTTCTGATTTGGGATGTTGTATGCCTGATTTAAAATGCATCATCGACTTTGAATTAAAAATAAAAAAATTACGAATTAAATAGAAATGGCCTACGACAAATTTACAGTACTTACCAGCACAGCAGTTCCAATGTCCATAGAGAATGTGGACACCGATCAAATCATTCCTGCTCGCTTTTTAAAAGCAACAGAACGGAAGGGATTTGGTGATAATCTTTTTCGTGACTGGAGGTATAATTCAGATGAAACACCTAAAAAGGATTTTGTGCTGAATAATCCGATTTATTCAGGTAAAATACTGGTGGGCGGTAAAAATTTCGGAAGCGGCAGTAGTCGCGAGCATGCTGCATGGGCTATTTACGATTATGGTTTCCGTGCGGTAGTTTCCAGTTTTTTCGCTGACATATTTAAAAATAATTCCATTAACGTGGGCATTCTTCCTGTGCAGGTAAGCGAAGAATTTTTACTAAAAATTTTTGCCGCAATTGAATCCAACCCTGACTCACAATTTGAAATAAAATTACCAGATCAAACTATTACCATTCTTTCAACCGGTGACCAGGAGTCGTTCGATATTAACGGCTATAAAAAACACAACCTGATAAATGGTTTTGATGATATAGATTATTTACAGGATATGAAAGAAGATATATTATCATTTGCTAAAAAGAGTTTATATTAATTGCGAGCATAACTAACAAAAATGCCAAACAAACAGCGATACATTGAAATAATGGATACCACACTTCGCGATGGCGAACAAACCAGTGGGGTTTCGTTTTCTTCTGTGGAAAAATTAACTATTGCCAAGCTATTATTAACCGAGTTAAAAGTCGACCGTATCGAGATTGCTTCGGCTCGGGTATCAGAGGGAGAGTTTGATGCTGTGAAAAAAATTACAAAATGGGCAAAATCCAAAGGACTGCTGGACAAGGTAGAAGTGCTCACTTTTATTGATGGAAATGTATCTGTAGAATGGATGATAAAAGCTGGCGCGAAAGTGATGAATCTTCTTACCAAAGGTTCTCTCAATCATTTAACCTATCAACTTAAAAAAAAGCCGGAACAGCATTTTGCTGAAATTGCAGAAGTCATAAAATTGGCTAGAAAAAAAGGAATCGATTGTAACGTGTACCTGGAAGACTGGAGTAATGGTATGCGTGATTCAAAAGAATATGTATTTCAATATCTTGACTTTCTCTCTACCCAACCGGTGAAACGAATCATGCTCCCTGATACTTTGGGCGTATTGACTCCCGTTGAAACATTTAAATTTATTTCTGAAATTGTTCAGCGTTATCCAAAAATACATTTTGATTTTCATGCTCATAATGATTATGATCTCGGTACTGCCAACGTGCTGGAAGCTTTAAAAGCCGGTGCATCGGGTATACATCTTACCATAAACGGAATGGGTGAGCGGGCGGGCAATGCTCCATTGGCAAGCGCCATTGCTGTAATTAATGATTTTCTACCAGAATTAAAAACGTCCGTGGCTGAAAAATCATTGTATAGCGTAAGTAAACTGGTGGAGACTTTTTCAGGATTTCGCATTTCTGCTAACAAACCTGTAGTCGGAGAAAATGTATTCACGCAAACTGCCGGCATACATGCAGATGGCGACAAAAAAAATAAACTCTATTTCAGTAACCTGATGCCTGAGCGCTTCGGCCGCCAACGCAAATATGCGCTTGGGAAAACAAGCGGAAAAGCAAATATTGAAAACAATCTTTTACAATTAGGCATTCACCTTTCTGACCAGGATCTTAAAAAAGTTACTCAACGTATTATTGAACTGGGCGATCGTAAGGAAATAGTAAGCCCCGCAGACCTTCCCTATATTATTTCAGATGTATTGGATACTGTGACTATTGAACAAAAAGTTCAAATAGAAAACTATGTATTAACACATTCTAAAGGCTTAAATCCTTCGGTTACTTTACGATTATCCTTAAAGGGCGAATCGTTTGAAGAGCACGCGCAGGGCGACGGGCAATATGACGCTTTTATGAACGCTTTGAAAAAAATTTACAAGAAAAAGAAGCTGGTACTTCCCGAGCTTACTGATTATACAGTACGCATTCCACCTGGTGGAAAAAGCGATGCGTTTTGCGAAACGATTATCACCTGGAGGCATAATAGCAGGGAGTTCAAAACCCGGGGGCTCGATAGCGACCAAACCGTTGCAGCTATTAAGGCAACCTGGAAAATGTTGAATAGTATTTGAGAAGCCGAAGAGCAAGAAGCAATAGGCAAAAAGCAAGAAGCAAGAAGTGTTGAATAATGAGTAAAAAAAGTATAGGTTCCTAATAGAGCGTGTCCCTCTCTTTCGAGAGGGGTTGGTGTTAGGCAAACAACAGGAAACAAACAACAAGAATAAAAAAAAAATTCGTGTCAATCCGAATAATTAGTGGCTTATTAAAATAAAAAAATCAAATGGCAAACAAACACATTTTAATTGTTCCCGGTGATGGTATAGGCCAGGAAGTAACAGCAGTTGGTAAAAAAGTTTTAGACAAGATAGCGGCAAGGTTCGGCCATATTTTCACCTATGATGATGCCTTAATAGGACATGCGGCTATTGAAGCTACCGGAAATCCTTTGCCGGACGAATCGTTGGAGAAAATGCGTAATTCAGATGCCGTTTTGTTTGGTGCGGTAGGCCATCCCAAGTATGATAATGATCCATCTGCCAAAGTAAGGCCTGAACAGGGTTTATTAAAAATGCGCAAAGAGTTAGGTTTATACGCTAATATTCGTCCTATTAAATTATTTGATGAATTACTTGGTGCATCCAGCATAAAACCTGAAATATTAAAAGGTGCGGATATTTTATTTTTTAGGGAATTAACAGGTGATATTTATTTTGGAGAGAAAGGAAGAAAAAACAATGGCGATACCGCTTTTGATATGGCAGAATACAGCCGCTATGAAGTAGAACGAATTGCACGAAAAGCATTTGATGCCGCACGCACCAGGAGAAAAAAATTATGCTCTGTTGATAAAGCTAATGTGCTTGAAACTTCCCGGCTTTGGCGCGAAGTAGTACAGAAAGTAGCCTTAGAATATCCGGACGTAGAAATAGAACACCAATTTGTGGATGCCACAGCCATGTTGCTGATAAAAGATCCACGAAGGTTTGATGTAGTGGTTACTGCCAATCTTTTTGGAGACATATTGACAGACGAAGCATCTCAAATTGCGGGTTCTATGGGTATGCTGGCAAGCGCATCGATCGGTGACGGGACAGGTGTGTATGAGCCGATTCATGGATCAGCGCATGACATTACCGGGAAAGGGCTTGCGAATCCTTTAGCGTCCGTTTTATCGGCAGCATTACTGCTGGATATATCTTTCCAAATGAAAACAGAGTCAGAATCCGTAATAGCCGCTGTAGATGCGGTATTAAAAGCCGGATTCCGCACGGGTGATATCGCTGACGCAAAAACAGAGTCAGAAAAAATATTGGGAACGGAAGCAATGGGAGCAGAAGTGTTGAAACGATTGTAATTTACTTGAAAAATGAGTTTGTATCGTATAAATTGTTTCGATTTGCACGACACAGCAAACCTTTTAAAAAATAGATTCAGATATTTTAGGTTTGTGATTAAAAAAAGCCGCTAATTTTTATTCGTAAACAAAGCAACCTTTTTGGAGCTTAATTATTTTGAGTGCTCACCGCAGGAAATCTCAACAGATGATCTTCCCATATCCATAGCAGGACTTATATATGGAATATTCAAACCCATTCCTCTTAATATCAGAAGGCAAGCCAATACTGCAGTAATATAAGGATAGGCTTTCCGGATTTTTTGGCGCAACCCAACACTCACATAATTACCAAAAAATGCAATCGTCCACATCATTGGTAGCGTACCCAATCCAAAAAAAGCCATAAAAATAATGCTGTTGGTTATACTACCTGCAGCTACTGCAAATGCAGCAGCCATATACACGAGCCCACAGGGCAATAGTCCATTTAGCAGGCCTATGGAAAACAAGGATCTGTAATTCTTTCTTTGAAAAAGAAAGCCTATTGATCGACGTATTTTGCCAAAAAGATCCAGAACAAAATTTTTATTTTTAAAAGAGGAGAATTGCCGGGGAATTATCAATAAAATAAGGATGACTACTCCCAGCAAAATGGAAAGCCATTGCTGGAAGCCAAAGATGACGAAGCTTTTCCCAATGATTCCAAATATAAATCCAAATGCGGAATAGGTAACTATACGACCGGAATTATAAAACAAGGCGCCCGATATTTTTTGAGAACGAGTATCCTTTAATGGAAGTGATAAAGCAATAGGACCACACATACCAATGCAGTGAAAGCTTCCCAATAGCCCCATTAAAAAGGCAGTGATACCGATCTGAATCATGTTACTTTTTTAAATTACTTAATAACAATTCTTTTTTCAAAATAATAATTCTTTCCTCTGGATTGCCAGCCTAACTGCAGGTTGAATTCCTTTTTATTACCGGCATTCACAGGAAACACCACTTTTGAATCCTGCATTGAAAATGTATGGACCATATCTTTGGATTGATCGGAAGGGTAATATAAAGTTGCCTGCCCATCAATTTTTTGTCCTGCAAAATCCCGTGGGAAGGAAATGGATAACTCGTCATTTACCACATGGAAGACAACGGTGTCTCCTAAATTATTGACATTACTTTTTGCGTCAATCGTATTTTGGTACACCAGTTCTTTCTCGTAATAATCTGTTGTTACCAATTCAGAACCCCTACGGGATGATTGATACACCAGGAACAAAATGCCGCAGACAAACACAACAATCACCATCAGAATTTTATAACCCCAGCTCATAGTTTTCATTTTTAATTATTCATAAATTTCAGGCCCCATAAAATTGGCCTCCACCATTTTTACTTTTTTATCGTTTTCATAAATCCCCACTTTTATATCAGTCCTCCAACTTTTCACTTCGTCTTTCCTGAGATTCACAAAAAATTGTAAATGGCCATAAGACTCTTTCTTTACATCAGGCTGTGTGGTGCCCACTATCTGAATCTCCCCTTCTATATTTTCCAGTTTTAATGTGTAGGAAATATCGCGGTGCGTTTTATTAGTGATCTTAAGATTATACAGGTTGCTCAACCGGCCATCCGGCAGCGTGGTGTAGGTCATGCCTGAAGTGCGCATCATTCGCGCATCAAGGTCGCTTCGGCTTACTAAAAGAAATACCAGTAATCCCAACAGCAATAACAGAACCGCAGAATATGCCTTTATCCTTGGCGTAAGCCTAAGTTGTATTCCCTTGACGATACTATTTTCTGAGGCATACCGTATCAGGCCTTTTGGCCTATGAACACTATCCATAATGGCATCGCATGCATCCATACACGCAGTACAGTTAACGCATTCTAACTGGGTACCATTTCTTATATCAATACCCGTTGGGCAAACCCGTACGCAGGCAAAGCAATCTATACAATCACTTTGAGGCACTATTTGCTTTATCTTCTCATCAATGTCCGGAGTGAATTCATTGCGTTTTTGTTCAATAGTATAAATGGGATCTTTTGAATTTTTTTTCAATTTAGCTCTCGGCTCTCCTCGTTTATGATCGTAGGCTACCACAATGGAATCCCTGTCTAGCAATACGCCCTGCAAACGGCCATACGGACAAACCACTATGCAAACCTGCTCCCTGAACCACCAATACACAAAGAAAAAGATGCTTGTAAAAATGAGTAAAGAAAAGAGAGTACCCAGGTGCATAAACGGATCCTGGAGATAACTAATAAGCGTGTCCATTCCTACCAGGTAGGCCAAAAAGAAATTAGCAATCAGAAAAGATATTCCAAAAAACAAAACAAATTTAAGAGAACGCTTTTTTATTTTTTCCGCATTCCAGTGCATAGCTTTTAATAGCTTTTGCTGATGTGAATCACCATCTATCCAATATTCTATTTTCCTAAAAACCATTTCCATAAAGATGGTTTGAGGACACGCCCATCCACAAAATATCCGTCCGAATACCACCGTAAATAAGATAATAAACACTACAAACGTGAGCATCCCGATTCCAAAAATAAAAAAGTCCTGCGGCCAAAATACCATTCCAAACAGGATGAACTTTTGCTCCATGATATTGAACATGAGCAATGGCTCACCGTGTACCTTAATGAAAGGAAGAGTGAAAAAGAGCACCAGGTAAAAAATACTAAAGCGGGTTCTCAGATTATAAAACCTGCCTTTGGGTTTTTTGGGATTAATAAAATTTCTGGTGCCATCTTTAGTTATGGTAGCTATGGAGTCTCTGAAACTTTCATTTATAATATTGTCTTTGATAGTTTCCATCATAAAAATTTATTTTTCTTACATTTTATTTGGAGAGGGCGGGCACTGAGTCCTTGTCACTGGTTTTCGATTCGCCCGCTGTATCAGTTCCTGAAACAGCAGTATTTCCCTTTGACCCCATTGTCGCATCTTCATACAAATCCCCCTGGGGTGCCTTGGCATTCGGTGGATTTGTACCCTTTAATGTTTCTATGAAGCTTGCCAGGAAACTTATTTCTTTTGGTGAGTAAACGCTTGACCATGCCTGCATTCCTTTGTCAGGATAACCGTGTTTGATAGATAAATAAATATCATTTAGAGATCCTCCATGCAGCCAATAACCGTCAGCAAGATTAGGCCCCGCACCTCCTTCACCCTGCTTACCATGACATGCAAAGCATTTTACAACAAAGATTTCTTTCGCCACTGCGAGCCCTGCTGCATCTGCCATAGGTATGTTATTTTCATCAATTTTATCTTTATTGGTGGCTTCATATTTTTCTGTCTCAATTTTTGCCTTTGCCATTTGAGCATTATACTCTTCAGCAGGATTTTTTCCATAGCCAGATACACCGTAGTAAAAAAAGTAAACTACCGAAAAGGCGATCGTAATATAAAATCCATATTTCCACCATGGCGGCAAAGCATTGTCCAACTCCCTTATACCGTCATACTCATGATCCATCACTACATCCTCTTCTTTATCCAAAGGCACCGCTTTCGTCAGCTTTTTACCCAGGTTGGCCCACCATATCTTTAGTTTGCTTTCTGCATTCAGCTTCCCTTTTTGTCCAGGCAAAAGCTCAACAGATAACCGATGAATCATTGCGGACAGGAAAATGATAACAATGACTTCCATGGCTAATACAGAAAATAAGATGTAATAGACTCCAGGATAACCGGGGCCGGAGCTTACTGCCTCTTTTGCTACATCCACCGATGGCGCGTCCTGCGCGGAAGCCAGTTGAACAGTAAGGAGTAAAAATACAACGAGGATTGTAGTTACTATTTTTGGCGTCTTCGTCTTATTAAGATTTTGCCTTGCCATCATAAGCAATACACGCGCCAGTCCCCAAATAACAAAAGCCAGCAGTCCGGCTACAATAACTAAGATGATCGGGAAGAGATCATAACCAGTAGATACTGTAGCAGCAGCATTCTGTGCAAAAACAGGAGCCGTAAAGAGAAAGGTCAATATGACAAGAAGCCCGATTTTATTTTTTAAATAAATAGTTTGCATACTTTTTTTATTTGTTATTTGGGGTTTTTATTTCACTATCGTCTAAAGGAATATCAGATAATTCCTGCACTTTTTGCCTGCTCATTCTTTTTACTGCTAACAGTAACACGAGAAAGAACACGACAAAAATTAAAAGGGAGAACAATGCGTAAACCTGTGCCCCTTCAATCTTTTCAGTATATTGTTTAATGAATGAAAACATAAATCTATTTATTAAATGTGGGTGTTTTATTTTTTGTGATATCGGTTCCCAATCGTTGCATATAAGCGATCAATGCAATCACTTCTTTTTTTGGTGAGATACGTATACTGTCACTTAACAGATCATTGGCAATCGCTTTTGCCTGTTTATTCAAGTCATTTATGGCAACTTTATCATATCCTTTAGGATACGGCACTCCTAACTTTATCATTGCACGGATTTTCGCCGGTAATTCGGTAGTATCCAGATTATCTTTCAACATAAAGGCATAGGATGGCATCACCGATCCTTCACTCATGGAAGCTGGCTCTCTGAAATGGCGGAAATGCCAGCCATTGGATTTTTTAAGATTACCGGTTCCCTCACGGGCAAGATCTGGCCCGGTCCGTTTGCTACCCCATTGAAACGGATGGTCATATACAAATTCTCCGGCTTTGGAATATTCCCCATAGCGCTCTGTTTCATCCCTGAATGGACGTATCATTTGCGAATGGCATACATAACAACCTTCACGGACATAAATATCACGCCCCTGTAATTCAAGAGGTGTATATGGTTTTACGCTGCTTATGGTGGGCACATTAGATTTGACCATAAA
>JBDTIC010000439.1:0-3719 GCA_039936595.1 Ginsengibacter sp.
GTTCAAAAGTTCCTCCCGAATTGTAAGGATTGTTTAATTTATAAGAGTTTATCTGGTCTTGAGTAATGTTTCCGGAAATAGGAGCTACGGAAGGATACAATGCCCATTGAGTCATTCCGGCATCTACGCCCTTATCATAAGCCTGCTGCGCAGTTAAATCATTATACCATCCTCTTAACGCTGCTTCAGCTAAAAGAAGATACGCTTCTGACGGCCCTAAAATAATGATGGGGGCTGCTACATTTACAACAAGAGGAGACGGCTCCGAGTAAGTATCAAAATCTGTCGGTTTTGTATTCAAAATTCCGCTGACCATACCTTTCTGGATACTAAAAGAATTATCTGCAGTATAGGTAGTTGCACCTGGAGAAGTTGGCACCCATACTACAGAAACTACAGACAGGCGGGGATCGTGTGTGTTTTTTAGATAATCGATGAATGTTGCAGCATATTTACCTCCTTCTACATTATCACCTCCCGGGCTTATATAGTTTCCATCAAGCATGGCACGAACCTGAGGGTTTTGTCCGCCAGACACATTTGTATAAGATATTCTTGCGATATCGGCATCTGAAGACATTACTCCTCCTGTGATAGCTTTCTGTGACCATTCCTTTGACAGTACAGGATCAACATTACTTAAGCGCATACTTAAACGCAGCATCAATGTATAAGCAAATTTTTTCCATTTTGTAACATCTCCTTTATAGAAAAGATCTGCGCTTCCAAATGTTGATTTAGAGGCATCAAAAGAATTAGCAGCGGCATCAAGCTGGCTCAACATGTCAAGATAAATATCTTTCTGTGTATCATATTTTGGCGTAAGATTTCCTTTGCCCTTTAATGCATCTGAATAGGGGATATCGCCGGCAACATCTGTTAACTGATGGAATTCATACACTTTTAATATCTTAATCATGGCCTTTTTATTTACATCATCGGGGCCTTGCAGCAGAGAATCCAGTTGGAGCAGGCGATTAAGTTTAGTAGTATAATATCCCTGAAAATCAGCAACAGTGCCGTTAAAACTGTAATATTTATCACCTATCGCAGGAACTTCCTTATAAGTAGAAAAATATTGCATGCCTTCTGCAAGAACCGAATAATTAAAAGCGGGAGTAGCTAATATTGCCCCGGTGAAAAGATATTCAGGAACCGCTGTTTCAGTGGCGTTCGGATTTTTGTTCAAATCAGTCAGGCTCTTTTTATTACAGGATAACGACAGTAAAAAACTTAATGATATAAATAATAAGTTTAAAAAATTTCTTCTCATGATAAGATTTATTTATTTATGCTTTTAGAATTTTATATTCAGGTTCAGTCCAATATTACGGGTTCTGGGTTCTCCCGTGCCGGTAGTACCGGTGGTATTACTTACTGTCTGTTCAAACTCCGGATCCAATCCCGCAGCCTTCATCCTTTTATCCCGATACAGTATTGCAAGATTGCGCCCTACAATGGCCAAGGAAGCTGATTGCAGCTTAACAATCTTCAATTTATTTACCGGAAGACTATAGCTTAATATTAAACTCCGCAGTTTTATAAAGTCGGTATTGAAAACATTTACGCTACCAGCATAATTGTTGCCTCTGTTGTTATAATAGGTATCTAATTGCGTTACGGGCCATAATTTGCTGAACGGCGCTCCGCTCTGGTCAACTCCTGTCACCTCCAATCCTGATTCCCTGCCAGGTAGTGTTTCTTTGGTTAGCCCAAAACGAGAAGCGTATTGCCACAAGTTACTGTATCCAACTGCCCCGAATTTGCCATCCAATAATAGGTTCAATGAAAATCTTCTATAATGAAAATCATTGGTAAGTCCCATCAGATAAGGGGGATTGGCTACACCTAAATTGGCCATCACACTCGCCTCATAGCCACTGGTTTTATTATAAACCGGTATTCCCTTGGGGTCTTTTAAAAACACCAGTCCCTGCATTGTTCCATACGGCAGGCCTACCTGGGACACAATGGTCACGCCTGCAATACCGCTACCGACCGTAAGCGTAGTTAGCCCCGGTGCAAGACTTACTATTTCATTCTGGTTCCACGCCATATTATAACTCACATTCCAACGGAAATCGGAATTTCTTACCGGTGAGCCTGTCAGCAACAACTCAATGCCATGGTTTCTTAAAGTCCCTACGTTTTGATCTCCTGCAAGAAACCCGGAAGCGTTGGATATGTCAGGACGCAGGATATTGTTAGTGGTCAGCCGGTTATAATATGTGACATCTATTCCAAGACGGTTTTGGAATATTTGTAGTTCAAATCCGCCTTCTGATGTAGTTACTGTCAATGGCCTCAACGTTGAGTTAGGTAAAATGTTAGGTGCATTTAGCAACGGAATACCATTAAAACCTCCTGTGGTGAGGCTATAGGTTTGATTGATAGCATAGGGATCTACAGTGGCATTGCCCACCTGTGCCCAGGATCCCCGAATCTTTAAAAAGCTTATTGTTTTAGGAAGTTTGAAAGCATCTGATAATATAACGCTTCCACCTACTGATGGGTAAAAGATTCCATTGCTTCCCGGATTGAGTGTAGAAAACCAATCCTTTCTTCCTGTTACTGAAAGATAGATGATCTTTTTATAATCAATATCTGCTGAACCAAACAAGGAATTGGTGCCAAAATGGGTCTCTGTGCGGCTGGGCGCATCCAAAGTGGAAAGGTTGGTATAGCTTATAAAATCAGGCAATATAAATTCTCTCCCTGTGATCTGGCCCAGGATAGCATTGTTACGTTCCCGATTAGCACCAACAAAGGTATTAAGATCAAAATCTTTTAAAAATCCAGTGTTATAATTTAGAGTAACGCGTGCAGTAGTGATATCATTCTCAGACTGGTAAGAATTGTAATACCCTTTTGGAGTAAAGGCCGATCCAATCGGTACATAATTGGATCGATCTGAAAAGAAAAAATCCTTGGCAACAATTCCCTTCACAAACAGATTCTTCAAAAAATTAATCTGTACGCTTCCCGAACCGATAAAGCGATTTCTTATATCATCATTACCAACCTTATTTACCACAAACCACGGATTAGGTGCAGCAGGTACCGGATTCCATTCTACCTCTTTCCCTTTTTCATTATAACCTGGTGCCAGAGATCTGATGTCCACTGTATTACCTATCAGGTAGGTAGCCCAGCTCGGATTCAATTCGGCGTATCCTACATTAGGTCTGTTATGACCTTTCTCATAATTATACTGTGCATTTCCTTCTATGGTGATAAAATCGTTCTTTCCTAAATGTGATACCACACTTAAATTGGAAGTTTTTCTGTCAAAGGTTGAGTTCGGTGTCTGGGCATCTGAGTTGAGATCCGACATAGAGAGCCTGAAATTAAGAGCATTACTTCCACCATAAAAGGCAATAGTATTTGTAAAATCCCTGGAAGGACGATAGAAATTTTTAATATTATCTTTTACTTTTACTGCCGAATAAGGCCGCATCACTCCATCAAACTGGACGACTGAGGAACCATCTATCTTAGCTCCATACGACAACCGACCGGCACTAAGAGCGGCTGCCTGTGTAGCAGGTTTTACGCCATCGTTTCCTGATCCATATTCATATTGATAATTGGGGTAAGTAGCAGGAGTACCGTACATTATGTTGGAATTATAGTCAACGCCAATCCCTTTCTGCGCTCTGCCAGATTTTGTAGTAATCAGGATCACGCCGTTTGCTGCCTGACTTCCGTATAAGGCTGCC
>JBDTIC010000440.1:0-5469 GCA_039936595.1 Ginsengibacter sp.
CGTGCGAGTGAATTAGGTGTGAGTGTCAAGGATATCTCACAAGCTCTGGAGCTTGCCTACAGCGACAGGAGGTTAGGATATTTTTTAAGATCGGGTAAACAATACCAGGTACTTGCCCAGGTAGATCGTAGCGACAGAGACGATCCTAATGACCTGAGTAAGATAATGGTGAAGAATAACCGTGGTGAAAATATAAGCCTCGATAATTTAGTTACCCTTACCGAGGCATCGGCGCCACCCACTATCTATCACTTCAACAGATATAAATCAGCTACCATTTCTGCCGGACTTGCACCTGGCAAAACTGTGGGAGATGGCATAAAAGAAATGGAAAGAATATCCAATAAATTATTAGACGATTCCTTTACAACTGCGCTCACCGGTACTTCCAGAGATTATTCAGAAAGTTCGGGCAATACTTTCTTTGCATTTATGCTGGCCCTCATACTCATATACCTGATACTTGCTGCACAATTTGAAAGTTTTATTGACCCCTTTATTATAATGATAACTGTACCGTTAGCGTTGGCCGGAGCGTTGCTTTCATTGTGGATATTTGGGCAAACCTTTAATATTTTCTCACAAATAGGGATGATTATGTTGATTGGACTGGTTACAAAAAACGGGATACTCATTGTAGAATTTGCGAACCAAAAAAGAGATGCCGGTGTGCAAAAAATTGATGCAGTCGTGGATTCTGCATATCTCCGATTACGCCCTATTTTAATGACGAGTCTTGCTATGTCACTTGGCGCTTTACCGTTGGCGCTTTCTATTGGCGATGCTTCTACAAGCCGTGTTCCTCTTGGAATCGTAATTGTTGGCGGAATACTATTTTCACTGATACTTACGCTATATGTAGTACCGTCAATGTATGCTTTTCTTTCACGTAAAAAACCACCAATGAATGAAGCGCTTGTATAAAATATTGTTTTTGTTTATCGGGCAAACGCTGCTTTTTAATTGTTTTATCCAGGCACAAGACTCGTTGCTCACTGCACAGGATGCCATAAAAAATGCAATTGAACATAATTACGGTATTGCGATTAGTAAAAATTATATTGAAATCGGCTCCATCAATAACAACTGGGCGAATGCAGGAGCCGTGCCGGTTATAAGCGCCTCTGCTAATAAAGTAATAGGCACCAATAATCTGGATCAAAGATTAAGTAATGGAACAATTACCAGGAAAAAAGGTAATATAACGCAGAACCTTAATGCCGGTCTGGAGGTTAATTGGCGCGTATTTGATGGTTTCAGAATGTTTGCCACTAAAGATAAATTAGAAGAATTGGAACGTAATGGTGAATATGCCTTTAAAAAAAATTTAAATGAAACGATTTACGATGTAATCACCTCTTATTATAACATTGTAACCCTTACTGAACAGAAAAAAGCTACACTAGAACAAATTGATCTTTATACCGACCGATATAACCTTGCTCAACGGCGTTTTGAAATTGGCACCGGCGCTAAATATGAAGTATTGGAGGCACAGGTAGACTTAAACGAGCAGAAATCCAATTTACTTTCTTTGCAGAATTCTATTGCTATTGCTAAATCTTCCCTTAGTAATCTCATGGGTAGCGCTACCGATACATCCTTCCATGTAATTGATACCATTTTAGTACAACCATTATTGCCCTACGAGGACATCCAAAATAAAATTGACAACCAAAATCCTGACCTGCTTCTTGCCAACAGCCAATTAATAATTTTAACACAGGAAAAAAAAGAAGTAAATGCCACAAGACTTCCAACAGTGGATTTGAATGGTTTTTATAATTTTGCCAGGAACAGAAACGGGGCGGGTTTCACCCTGCTGAATCAGACTTATGGACCATCAGGATCAGTGGGATTAAGGATTCCCTTGTTCAATGGAAATCTCGTGAAAAAACAATTGAACATTAGTGATATTCAAATAAAAAATCAAACTCTTTCTATAGCTCAATTGAAAAATGACATGCAAACTGCTTTAACGAATGCGTTTATCAATTATAATAATGCCTTAAAAGCGATAGAACTTGAAAAAAACAACTTGATATTAGCTTCAGAGAATATTATGATCGCTACAGAGCGATATAAAAAATTAAATATAACTTCTGTAGAGTTACGCCAGATCCAAATAAGCTACAATTCAGCAAAAAATCGGCTTTATAATGCATTGTACCAGGCTAAAGTATCGGAAACCAGTGTGGCATTATTATCTGGAAATATAGCTGGTTTGTGAAGTTACAAACCATGAAGTGGAAAATAAAATTGCGATAAAGTTTGATAACCAACCTTAGATGCAAAGTGAACTCCAGGTTTAGATGCATTTTATATCTTTATTCAATTAAATTAAAATATGGAAAAAACGCTTCAACCTATTGTTGGCATCATCATGGGCAGTGACAGTGATTTAAAAATTATGGAAGCTGCCGCAGAAATCTTAAAAACATTTGATGTCCCTTATGAACTTACTATAGTTTCTGCTCATCGCACTCCATTAAGGATGACAGAATACGCAGCATCTGCTATCGACAGAGGTCTAAAAATAATAATCGCCGGTGCCGGTGGTGCCGCCCATCTTCCCGGAATGGTTGCTTCTTTGACAACGCTTCCTGTAATAGGCGTTCCCATCAAATCCTCCAACTCTATTGATGGCTGGGATTCTGTTCTTTCCATTTTGCAAATGCCTAATGGCGTACCGGTTGCCACCGTAGCCCTCAATGCAGCAAAGAATGCAGGTATTCTGGCTGCACAAATTTTAAGTATTTCGGATAGAAATTTACAGCAAAAACTCACTGATTTTAAAACACAAATGAAAGATGAGGTAGAAAAGAAAGCAAAGTTGCTGGATACTTAAAGGACCTCACTAAGCAACAAAAAACTAACTTATAAAAAAACTATGTTTTGGGTAAACTTATATACATCTATAGTTGGGCCTAATACCCATCCGTGCAAAACCTGCCATTTCTTTAAAATCTGTCAGGTGTGAGGGCAGAGGTTTCTTCTTGTTTATTCAGAGCAAAAACGAACAAAGTAACAAGGGGTGTAAATACTAATGTCGCATTACAAGACAACGGAAATTAACAAATAAAATAAACCTTTCTTTGTATCCCAAAAAATCATGGAGAGCTCGCGGCAAATACGATATTTTTTTTTCAGCCAGTACCTGGCTGATGGCATCCGCATCACCTTGGAGATAATAATTCCTACCATGGTCCTTTCCTATTTTGGCAAAATGGAAACAGGCTTATTGCTTTCATTGGGAGCGCTATGTGTTAGTATAGCAGATGGCCCTGGCCCTGTGATCCACAAAAGGAATGGGATGTTCGCCTGTAATATTTTCATCTTTATCAGCGCTCTTCTCACTGGACTGCTAAATCACAACATGTTATTACTTGGTGCCCTTATTTTAGTCTCCTCTTTCTTGTTCACGATGTTTTCTGTTTATGGAAACCGCGCTACAGCAGTAGGTTTTGCCGCGCTGCTTATAATGATCCTGCAAATGTCAAGGTTAAAATCACCGCAACAGGTATTTGATGAATCATTATTGATTGTATGCGGGGGGATATGGTACACTTTAGTAGCATTAATATTTTACCGCATCACCCCTTATCGGCCCGCGCAACGCTCTCTGGGTGATTGTATTCATGAAACAGCGGAATATTTATTGATCAAATCAGAATTGTATAATCCATCTTCTAACCTGCAAGATCAATATCGTAAACTGCTTGACCAACAGGTGATCGTAAACGAAAAGCAGGATACTGTAAGAGAATTGTTATTTAAAAACCGTTCACTTTTAAAAGAATCCACTCACAGCGGACGATTGCTGGTACTGACTTTTGTGGATGTAGTAGATCTTTTTGAGTATATCATGGCATCCTGGTACGACTATTCATTATTGAGAAATAAATATGCTAACACGGGAGTTTTAAATGATATTTCTTTAATAGTAAAAAATATATCTTACGAGTTGGATGGTATAGGTGAATCTATACAGTCAAACAGCTCGTTTAAAAAAGAGTTTGATCTTGTCGAAGAACTTAATGACCTGAAGAAAAAAATTGATAGCATGACTGATACAGGAAGCACTATCATGCTGAAAAAGATTTTAGTGAACCTCCGTAACCTGGGAGAAAAAATAGATGGAATTTTAAAATATTTTAATGAAGATATTTCTACAAAAGGCAAACTCAGAAGCCAGCAGGAATATTCCCGGTTTGTAACACATCAAAAAATAAACTTAGCAACCTTAAAGAATAACCTGAATTTTGGCTCCTCTATATTCAGGCATGCACTCCGTGTAATGATAGCTTGCGGGGTGGGATTTTTTGTTTCAAAATTGATTTCAACAGGACATCACAGTTATTGGATTTTGATGACAATTATTATTATCCTTAAGCCCGCTTTTAGCCTGACAAAACGAAAGAATTATGACAGGCTGCTGGGTACCATTGCCGGAGGAATTATAGGGTTGTTGCTACTTAATTTTATCCAGGATAAGATGGTATTGTTTGGATTAATTGTGTTTTTTATGTTGGGTACTTATACCTTCAAAACATTAAATTATATAGTGATGGTTATTTTTCTTACTCCCTATGTTCTCATCCTTTTCCATTTTTTAGGACTTGGTGCTTTGGATGTGGCAAGTGAGCGACTGCTGGATACAGCTATCGGGTCAGCCCTTGCATTCCTGGCCAGTTATTTTTTATTCCCACAATGGGAGTCAGACCAGCTTCGAAATTACATGGCTAGTGTTTTAAAAGCAAACATTCATTACCTGCAAAAATTGAATGATCTTTTTACAGGTAAGAAAATACTTTCATTAGATTATAAGTTGATAAGAAAAGAATTATTTGTAAGCACGGCTAATCTTTCGGCAGCATTGCATCGTATGCTGAGTGAGCCTCAAAATAAACAGTTACACAAAAATGAGATCTATGAATTCGTAGTTCTAAATCACGTACTTTCCTCTAACGTTGCAAGCCTTACCGCTGTTACGAATATCAATAGCAGCAGTTCTTACTATTCAAGAGAATTTTTAAAACCTGTTCGAAATTCTATTTCAATACTGGAGAGTAGTTTACAGCAACTGGATAATACTTATATCCCTGGTGAGGGCTTAAAAAGTTACAGCCCGGTTACTGATAACACCATGTCGCCTGATTCCCATCTAAATGAACAACTCAATTTTGTGTATAAAGTATCAGCGGATATTGGTAAGCTAACTCATTTGATTTCTATCTAATGTTTCTAATAATTTTGAAATAATTAAGTGGGGTAGATTTCAAAATGCGGATACCAGTATTTTAACCCCTACTATTCCAATAGATATTGCCAATGCCTTAATGATTAGTTTCTCATTAATTCTTCTTGATAAATAGGCACCTACTTGTGCGCCTGGTATTACGCCTATCGCAAGTCCTATAACCATTTTTGTTATTAAAGGATTGTCGTAGTTACCCTGGAACAGATGCA
>JBDTIC010000441.1:0-18356 GCA_039936595.1 Ginsengibacter sp.
ACGATAGCGGTGTGTAAAATTATTTTCGACAGAACGGATAATTTAAAACAGTGGGGTGTCTTACTGGGAGATGAGATACCGAGGCAAAGCAAGGTATATTCGTCACTGCTGAAACTAAAAGTACCAAAGAGGAAAGAAATAACAAAGAAAACATAAAGATCATAGCTTCAAAATAAATATTTTGTAAAAGAAGGGTACTCTTTTGATTTATGTTAGTATTCTGCGTATCGCATCTGATTATCCCTAAAGTGAGTCACTAAATACCAACAGTTAAATTTGGTACGAATTCACAATCGTTCAATGCTCAGATTTATTATTTTAAATTGCACTAAGCATTTTAAGTTTAAATCGCTATGAACATCATCACAAAACATCCCATTAATAACCTGGGATATAATTTTATAGAACAGTCTTATCTTCCTAAAGGAGAAGATGAATATTATTTACGAAATCGCCAGAATAATAATGGAATTAAATATCGCCGGCTTTCAGGATTTGAAATAGAAATCCTGATTCGCAATGGTAATACTTCCGATGACTGGGGCAAAATTTATGTCTCAAAAGAATTTGATCCGGTGCTGGTCAAGAATTCCAACTTTCACGGTCTCGTTCGCATAGGCAAACTGGAACCTTATTACCTTGAATTTCACAATCTGAGGATGCCGGTTGGTATCTATAACAGCCAAATCATCAGCTGCGATTTTGGACACAACGTATGTATTAACAATGCCAATTACCTTAGTCATTATATCATTGGAGATGAAGTGATGATTGCCAATGTAAATGAATTGGCGACGACTGGTTATTCTAAATTCGGCAATGGGATTTCAAAGGAAGGAGAGACAGAAGCTACCAGGGTAAGGATAGAAGTACGCAATGAAAACGGAGGACGAAGTATTGCTCCTTTTAACGCAATGCTGGCGGGTGATGCGTATCTATGGAGCAATTATCCTGAAGATCAATTACTTCAAAAAAAATTTATAGAATTTACTCAAAAAGAATCCGACGAAAAAAGAGGCTATTACGGAACAATTGGCGACCGGTCTGTGATCAAAGATTGCGATATTATAAAGGACGTAAAAATTGGTACAGATGCCTATATTAAAGGAGCGAATAAACTGAAAAATCTCACCATCAACAGCGATAAAGAAAGGACCTCCCAGATTGGTGAAGGTTGTGAAATGGTAAACGGAATCATTGGATTTGGATGTAGAATATTTTATGGGGTAAAAGCTGTCCGTTTTGTAATGGCTTCACATTCGCAACTAAAATACGGAGCAAGGCTGATCAATTCTTATTTGGGGAATAACTCTACCATTTCATGTTGCGAAGTCTTAAACACACTTATCTTCCCCAATCACGAACAGCATCATAATAATTCCTTTTTATGTGCGTCTCTCGTGATGGGGCAAAGTAATATCGCTGCAGGCGCTACCATAGGGAGCAATCACAACAGCCGGGGTGCAGATGGCGAGATCATTGCGGGGCGTGGCTTCTGGCCAGGGCTGTGTGTCAGTCTTAAACACAACTCAAAATTTGCTTCTTTTACTATGCTGGCTAAAGGTGATTATCCTTTTGAAATGAACATAACGCTTCCTTTCTGCCTTGTTAGTAACGATGTAAAAGATGATAAACTGGTATTAATGCCGGGTTACTGGTTTCTATATAATATGTATGCTTTAGAGCGTAATGCCTGGAAATTTGAAAATCGCGATAAGCGTACAAAAAAGATTCAGAAGATTGAGTACAATTATCTTGCACCCGATACTATCAATGAAATGTTTACTGCCATAAAAATTTTGTCCGGATTAACAATTGACGAAAATGGAAATGCAATCATTGATAACATAGAGAATAGCACACGCAGAACTGAGGTCGTAAAAGTGAAACAGGTGCTGGGGTTGTTTAAGGAATTAATTTCATTTTACGGAACGATGTGTTTAATTATGCATATCAAAAATAATCAGTTTGTATCATTTGAAGAATTTAAAAAAAGTATCCCTGTAAAAATAACCAGAAGCGAATGGAAGAATATAGGAGGACAGTTGATCCCAGATGCGGATGTTAAACAATTAAAATGCAACATCAAAAATAATACGATCGACTCATGGACTGAAGTGCATGAATTTTATCAGCAGGCAGGTGACGATTATGAAAGTAATAAAATGATTCATGCATTCACGTCATTATTAGAGATAGAAAATATAGCATCGAAGCAATTTACTGCAAGCCGTTTCAATGAATGTTTGCAACGCGCTGTGGACACTAAAACCTGGATGAGTAAAAGCATCTACGAATCACGCGCGAAGGATTATACCAATCCATTCCGAAAAATGATCTATGAAACCAAAGATGAAATGAATGCAGTTGTAGGAAAGATCGAAAACAATCAGTTTATACAAGACCAGTTAGAAGAGTTGGAAGATTTTAAAAAGATGGTAAAAAAATTGATAAAGAAATTTTGAAGAATGTTCAGTAAAGATAAAAAAAAATAATATAGTGAACAGGGCCTTTGCAATAGGAGATATTCATGGATGTAGCAACACATTTAAAAAACTGTTGCTTGAAAAAATAGAAGTGGATAAATCGGATACGATCTATTGTGTGGGAGACTATATCGACAGGGGGCCTGACAGCAAAGGTGTTATTGATTTTATTTTAAATCTTCGGGCGGAAGGATATCAAATTCACACCTTACGAGGCAACCATGAACAAATGTTAATGGATTCAATAACGGGAGAATTCGACATCGATATTTGGCTGAAAAACGGTGGCACCGGTACGTTACGCAGTTTTGGTATCCAATCTTTAGATGAATTGCCAGAACATTATATGGTCTTCTTTAAGGAGACTAAATACTATTTCAAAATCAAAGATTACATTATTGTACATGCCGGTTTAAATTTTAATAATAAAGATATTCTCGCTGATGAAGAAGCCATGCTGTGGATCCGGGATTTTAGTCCTGAACAACCAGCACTGAAAGATCTGACATTAATTCATGGACATACTCCAAAGCCACTGGATCATATTATAAATCAAAAAGGAAACTGTCTAAATATCGATGGAGGTTGCGTTTACTCAAAACGCAAAAATATGGGTAACCTGGTTGCTTTTAATTTAGATGAAAGAAATTATATCTGCGAGGTTAATTGTGAATAAACACTATTTAAGAAGAATAATGATAATAGAGAAACGTTAAGAATATCAACAAATTCTCTTCATTTAAGCTGCTCTTTAAAACGAGTTTTACGAATAACGGAAAAACATGAAATAAATTTGGCTGATAGTTAATTGACTTCTAATTTTACCCCCGTGAAAACAGTTAAGAATATACAGTATATTTTCGTCTCCCGACGACAGTTCCCGCTCCTGCGGCAATAATGACATTTCTTTTCGTATACGAAAAGACCCCACTGTTCCTCTTTATAAAATAATTTTATTCTTTTAAGCAAATAATGAACTCACTACTTGAAATCAGTTCGCCTGTAACATTAATACAAACAGGTAAAAAGAATCAAATAATAATTGACAGATCCTGGCATCCCAATGGATTAAGACATAACAAAAATAAATTATCAACTGAGCTTTTGATTGATTCCACAAGGCTACAGGAAATTTATGATCTGAGATTAGAGGTTTGGGAGCATTCTGGTGAAAGCAACTTTGTGAACAGAAAATTGTTTCCAGATGGATGGTATGATGACCTTGATGAAACTGCCTTTCACTGGGTTACTTTCAATGATCAAAATAAAATAGTGGCTGCGTCAAGGTTGAATATATTTCATTCATTAGAGGACTCACCTTATTACTCATCTATGCAACATCTTCTGTTTCCATCCAACGTGCCTTTTGCCTTCTATAGCCGTCTCGTGGTTCATCCTCAGTATAGGAATCATGGATTAAGCAGGCATCTTTACGAAGGGCGTGCTCAATTTTGTAAAGAAAAACAAATCATCTCTTCACAGGTTTTTATCAACAATCCTTTTGTGATAAGCTTGTTTGAAACGGAAGGTTTTAAAAACATTGGGCAGGCAGAAGTAAATTACCATGCTTCGTCTCATCCACATACTGTTAATGTATTTATCAAAGAGGAAAATCAGTTTTGAACGGACTATTTTCGTTTCTTTTTCTCAAATAGATCTTTCTTCAACATGCTAATATATATTGCAGTCTGAATAAAAATTCCAATGGAAATTATTGATCTTTTACGTAGACCCTGGCCCTGGTATGTTGCCGGGCCAATTATTGGCCTCACAGTTCCGGCGCTCCTGCTGTTGGGCAATAAAATGTTGGGAATATCCAGCACATTACGACATGTATGTGCGATGTGTTTTCCGGCCAACATCCCATTTCTTAAATACAACTGGAAAGATAAATTGTGGAATATTCTCTTTGCGGTGGGTCTTTTACTGGGTGGCTTCATCGGAGGTGTATTGTTACAGCCTGCAACTCCGATGCCTCTGTCTCTTAAGACCATTGATAGCTTAAGGGAATTGGGTATTGTACAACAGAATGGTATTTTACCTCTGGAAATATTTAGCTGGTCAAACTTGTTTACCTGGCAACACCTGGTGATAGTAGCTGGCGGTGGCTTTTTGGTGGGATTTGGCACACGCTATTCCGGTGGATGTACCAGCGGACATGGGATAGCAGGTCTTTCTACATTGCAATGGCCATCCCTTGTTGCAACTATTCTATTTTTTGCCAGTGGCATCGTTACAGCCAATTTTATTTTACCCCTACTTCTTAAATAATATGAAAAAAAGAAACTTTCTTTACTTATTGACAGGAATTGTTTTTGGAGTTACACTCATGAAATCAGATGCAGTCTCCTGGTTCCGTATGCAGGAGATGTTTCGCTTCCAGGGCTTCCAGATATTCGGTATTTTCATGACAGCAGTACCGAGTGCATTTATCGGAATTTTTTTGATAAAAAAGTTCAAATTAACAACCTTGGATGGAGAACCTATAAAAATTGCAAAAAAAGAATTCAACTGGGGGTATGTATATGGGTCGCTGCTATTTGGTGTAGGATGGGGACTTACCGGCGCTTGCCCTGGTCCAATTTATGTACAAATAGGTAGTGGTTTAAGCATATCCCTGGTTATTTTAATAAGCGCGTTAGCAGGAACCTGGGTGTATAGTTATCTAAGACCTCACTTGCCTCATTGATTAATAGAAGTTGGCTTCTTCCTGATCAAGGAGTGATAAAAAGTACTACAGAAAGGACTCTACAGCCAGCATATAACTTTTTAATCCAAAACCAGCAATGGTTCCGGCACACTTTGCTGAGATATGAGATACTTTCCTAAACTCTTCCCGTGCTGCTACATTCGAAATATGAACTTCTATAACAGGAATTTTTATCGCCGCTATTGCATCACCAATGGCAACAGAGGTATGGGTATAGCCTCCGGCATTTAGTATTATTCCATCGCTATTCTTTGCTGCATTTTGAATCTCATTAATTAGTTCCCCCTCTACATTAGTTTGAAAGTAGTCAAAATCAATAGTCTCAAATTTCTTACGAATCTTTTGAAAATAATGTTCAAAGGTCTCTGAGCCATAAATTCCGGGCTCTCTGGTGCCGACGAGGTTTAAATTAGGTCCGTTGATAATGGAAATTTTCATATCAATAAAATTAAAGGCAAACTAATGTATTATTTGAATCCAGCCCCTGTGGGCAATCAGCTCAGCAGAGTACACCAAACCATCAGTCGTTTTTCATCATCTTAAAAAACTCATCAAATAAATACCGGCTATCGTGAGGACCCGGTGTAGATTCCGGATGATATTGTACTGAAAAAGCAGGACGATCTTTTAACCTGATGCCCTCCACAGAATCATCATTTAGATTAATATGGGTTACTTCGATATTACTATCATTTTTTACGGCCTCTGCATCCACCCCAAAACCATGATTTTGTGTCGTGATCTCGCATTTTCCGGTGATAATATTTTTAACGGGGTGATTCAATCCTCTGTGTCCATGATGCATTTTAAAAGTAGGTATGTCATTAGCCAGTGCCAACAATTGCTGACCAAGACAAATACCGAAAAATGGCTTACCTGCATTAAGGATCTTCTTTACCGTATCAACGGCATAAATCATTGGCTCAGGATCACCGGGCCCATTACTTATAAAATAACCATCAGGGTTGAATTTTTCCAAATCTTCAAATGGGGTTCTGGCATTAAAAACTTTTACAAAAGCGCCTCTTTCTACAAAGCAGTTCAAAATATTTTTTTTCATTCCGAAGTCCAAAATCGCGATTTTTGTCTTACTACTTTCATCTCCGGCAGTATAGGTCTCTTTTGTTGATACCTCAGAAGCCAACTCTAATCCTGCCATAGACGGCACACCTGCGAGAATCTGCTTTAGCTCTTTCACATTATCGTTTTCAGAAGAAATAATACAATTCATAGCACCCGCCTCGCGAATATGAATTACCAGGGCGCGGCTATCAATACCATCAATGGCTACTATATTTTGACTTTCAAAATATTCCTGCAAAGAATTATCTGCAGCAAAACGGGAATATTGTTCCTCCAGGTTTCTACCGATTATTCCTTTAACTTTTACAGAGTCGCTTTCTACTTCTTTTCCATTTATTCCGTAATTTCCTATATGGACACTATTCATAATTACGATTTGTCCATAATAACTTGGATCCGTAAATACTTCCTGGTAGCCCGTCATTCCTGTATTAAAACAGATTTCACCTGTGGTGGTGCCTTTTTTTCCAAATGCCCGGCCATGGAAAACATTTCCATCTTCTAAAATTAGTATAGCCGGTTTGGGAGATTGTGTATCAGACATGTGTATAGTTTTGCAAAGAAAAGAAATTGCTGGCAATTACAAGGTAACCTGTCGCAATTATTTAAAAACACTTACACTTTTTTAAGTTAAAAAAGTAAGGGCAAAAAAAATGTCCCCGCTAAAGAGACATTTGCAATATTTTTTAGAATGGACTTTCAATTAGCGACCCCCGATCAGTTTGTCCTGTAATTCTTTTAATTCATCCCATTTGCCATCAGCAGCAAGTTGAGACTGCTCAGGCCAACTTGTCGGATCCTGCGCATTAAAATTACCATCACCTTTATCAAGAATCTCTCTGATGTCTTCAGCTTTACTTTCAGCCAACTTTGCAAAAGTGGTGATACCAGATTCATGCAATGCTTCTGCTACCTTAGGACCTATGCCTTCTATCTTTGTAAGATCATCATTCTCGACTTTATCTGTAGCAGCGGTTACTTCGGAAGTTTCAACTGTAGCTTCAACAGCAGACTCTTCAGGTTTGGAAGAAGAAGCTTCTTTAACATCCGTTGTGGCTGGTAGCTCCTCTGTCGCAGTTGCTGCCTTTTTACTCTTGCCGGCCCTGCGGGTTCTTTTAGCTGCTGGCTTTTCCTCGTCAATCCCTTTATCGTATATTTCGTTATAATCCACCAATTCAATCATCGCGAGTTCTGCATTATCCCCTACTCTCTTACCCAATTTAATTACCCGTGTATAGCCACCCGGACGTGACGCGATCTTAAGACTGATCACATCAAACAGTTCTTTAACAGCCTCTTTGTTCTGTAACCGGCTAAATACCAGGCGACGTTGATGGGTGGTATTTTGCTTCGATTTTGTTATAAGAGGTTCTACAAACGGGCGCAACGCTTTTGCCTTTGCCAGTGTGGTTACTATTTTTTTATGCTCAAATAGTTGGCAGCTAAGGTTGATAAGCAGCGCTTTTCTATGGCTGGCTGTTCTGCCTAAATTATTGATTTTATCTCCGTGGCGCATGACTTTTGTTTTTTTACCCCGTACCGTGTCAGGAATTACAGGATTTAATTAATGAATGTGCTTACTAGCTGTGCTATGGTTTTTAAAATGCTTGTCAGCGTAATCGCTAATTAGCTAATTTTATTATTCTTCGTCCAATTTTAATTTACTGAGGTCTAATCCAAAACCTAATCCTCTTTCATTTAAAACCTGTTCGATTTCGCTGAGTGACTTTTGTCCAAAGTTTCTGAATTTCATAAGGTCTTCCTGTTCGTATTGCACTAATTCACTCAATGAATTGATCTTAGCGGCCTTCAAACAATTAAATGCTCTTACAGACAGATCTAAATCTTCAAGAGGAGTCTTTAATACTTTGCGAAGTTGTAAGGTTTGTTCATCTACAAGATCTTCTTTCTTCTCTTCTTTATTATCAAAAGTTATATTTTCATCAGTTATGATCATTAGATGCTGTATAAGTATTCTCGATGCTTGTTTCACAGCTTCTTCAGGATGAATCGTACCATCAGTAATCACATCCATCACCAGCTTTTCAAAATCTGTTCTTTGTTCAACCCTGGTATTTTCAATGCTATATTTTACATTCTTAATTGGAGTATAGATAGCATCTACAGGAATGTAACCAAAATGATTACTTTTCTCTTTACTTTCTTCAGCGGGCACATACCCACGGCCTTTAGCAATTGAAATTTCAATATCTAATCTGGCAGAATTATCCATAGTACAAATAAGTAATTCAGGATTCATTACTTCGAAAGTAGGAGAAGCTTCGCCTATCATGCCAGCAGTAAATTCAGTTTTATTTTTTAATGATAAACTTATTTTTTCTACAGCTCCTTCATCATCAGTTTTCTTTTTAAAACGAACCTGCTTCAAATTGAGAATGATTTCGGTTACATCTTCTGTAATACCTTTTATGGTTGCAAATTCATGATCGGCTCCTGCAATATTAATTCCCACAATTGCATATCCTTCCAATGAATTAAGCAATACCCTGCGAAGAGCATTTCCTATTGTAACACCATATCCCGGCTCTAAAGGACGAAACTCGAACTGTGCTTCGAAATCAGTACTTTTTTGAAGAACGATTTTGTCTGGTTTTACAAAATTTAAAATGGCCATTTTTTATTTTGTTTTAGATTTTAGCCCAAACCCCTGAAAGGCTTGAGAAATTTTTAATTATTGTAACTATTTTAATTTCCCCCATCGTCTCCTTTAGGGGCCCTGAGATTACTTACTGTATAATTCCACGATAAGAGACTCCTTTATATTTTCCGGAACACTTTCCCGCTCAGGATAAGTAATGAAGGTACCTTTCATCTCTTTTTCATTCCATTCAATCCAGTTAAACTTTGGATTTTTAGGACGAAGATTAGAAGTAATAGAAGTGTTATGTGCAGCTTTTTCCTTGAGGCCTATCATATCTCCCGGTTTTAAAGAATAAGAAGGGATATTCAGCACTTCACCATTTACGGTAATATGTTTGTGAGATACCAATTGACGTGCCGCCTGGCGGCTTGGGGCGATCCCCATACGATAAACGGTATTATCCAGGCGCGCTTCCAGCAACTTAATTAATTGTTCGCCCGTAACCCCTTTACGGCGCGATGCTTCATTAAATGTGTTATGGAACTGTTTTTCCAATAAGCCATACGTATATTTGGCTTTTTGTTTTTCGCGAAGTTGAAGAGCATATTCACCAAGGCTTTTACGCTTGCGTGCTGCTCCATGCATACCCGGAGGGTTACTGTTTTTTGTTAACCATTTTCCATTGCCTGTAATAGGCTCTCCGAATATACGTGAGATTTTGGTCTTTGGTCCTGTGTAACGAGCCATAATTGTTTAGTTGATTTTTTAGTGTCGGTGCATCATCATTAAAAATCGAAAATTAATAATACACCCGGTTATTAAAATATGTCTGATAATCTGATGCCTGATTTGAGACATTCAAAAACTGACATCATAGTTTATTATACTCTTCTCTTTTTAGGAGGCCTGCAACCATTGTGGGGCAAAGGAGTAATGTCTTTGATCATCACTATTTCAATGCCTGACTGGGAAAGTGACCTGATCGCTCCTTCGCGCCCTGATCCCGGTCCTTTAACATAAACATCTACGCGTTTTAAACCAGCATCCATTGCTACTTTTGCAGCATCGGAACCCGCCATCTGCGCTGCATAAGGCGTATTTTTTTTAGACCCTCTGAAGCCCATTTTACCAGCAGATGACCATGAAATGACCTGTCCTTGCTTGTTGGTTAAACTAATGATAATATTGTTAAAACTTGCTACGATGTGTGCATCTCCGTAAGGCTCTACTTTTACTACCCTTTTCTTTGATGATGCTTTTGCATTTGTTGATTTTGTTGATTTTGTTGCTTTTGCCATAATAATTCTAATAGGTAATCTTTAAAAAATATCTCCGAAACTTTCGGGTCGAACCAATCCTGCTTCCGGCTTAAGAGATCTGGTATTGATTCAAAAAACAAGCCTTTATTAAAAATCAGAAGCTATGAACAACCCATTTATTTGTTGGCGGCTCATAGCTCAATATTTTATTTCTTAGGTGCCTTTTTCTTTCCTGCAACCGTCTTACGTTTACCTTTACGGGTGCGGCTGTTGGTGCGGGTACGCTGGCCACGCAGTGGTAAGCCCTTACGATGCCTTAATCCACGGTAGCAGGCAATATCCAACAATCTTTTGATATTGGTTTGCACTTCACTTCGTAATGCACCTTCGGTTTTAAATTCAGAACTAATAATATTTCTGATAGCAGTTTGCTCATCATCATTCCATTCATTCACTTTTTTATCGTAATTCACTTCTGCCTTTTCTAAAATATAACGGGCAGTTGAACTACCAATGCCATATATATAAGTAAGGCCTATTTCTCCTCTTTTGTTTTTTGGTAAGTCTATACCGGCAATACGCGCCATAAGAATTATTAATTTTTAATTTTAATTTTGATTTGTGCCATTCTGAGCCTATCGAAAGTTTAACCTTGCCTTTGTTTAAACCTCGGATTTTTTTTGTTGATCACATATAGCCTACCTTTCCTTCTCACTATTTTACAATCAACGCTTCTCTTTTTTATCGCAGCCCTTACTTTCATGATGCTCTTTTTTTATTTGCTTCTTAAAATATTTGTTATTTATATCTAAAAATTATCCTTCCTCTCGACAAATCATAAGGGCTCATTTCAACTCCTACTTTATCGCCGGGTAAAATCCTGATATAATGCATGCGCATTTTACCGGAAATAGTCGCCAGGATCTCATGGCCATTTTCAAGTTTAACCCTGAACATCGCATTGGACAAGGCTTCCAGGATCGTACCGTCTTGTTTAATAAGTGCTTGTTTAGCCATATGTTTTTTGGAGGCGCAAAGATAAGTATAAAAACTTAATTTTTTTTACAAAAAAACTTCTTTCCTATACAACTCTATGTATTTTCTCGTTTTATAAATTATGACCATGAACACCTACAGTTATTTTGCATAAATAACTCATTTATTAACGCATACTATCTAAAAAATGGGTTTGTTTGAAATCTATTCTTTCCCGTTAAGAGTATTCCATATTATATCATGAATGTCTACGGGAGCAACATTTTTATTTAAAGAGGTATCAGAAATAATCACCGGGTGAAATTCATCAGGGGTTCCCACTCTCCCATGCGAACCTCCTACCAATTTAGCATTTAAAGGAATCACATCCATTACATATCGAAATCCTGCTTTTTTGCGTAAAAGTTTATAACCTGCACGTAACTTTGAAGTCATAAACATTTCCACGGGATCGTAGCCGGGCTTTTTATGAATATCTACTACTCGGGCGTAATCAGGAGCAAGATCATCATTAAGCCAGAAATAATAGGTAAACCAACTATGAGCGTCCGCCATTAGTACCAGGTCGCCGCTGCGCTCATTGTCAATATGATAGCTTGCCTGCGCAGCTTTATTCAATATCAATTCAATACCCGGACTTTTTCCTAAAATATTTATGACCTTATCTGTTACCGAATGATCGTTAATATAAACATGAGCCACCTGGTGATCGGCCACGACAAATGCTTTTGAGGCACCAGGATCTAGTAATTCCAAACCTCCTTCTACTCTTATCTGCAATAAATTATTTTCTCTGAATAACCGGTTTAAATGGATAGGATTATTCACCGGCATGATGCCATATTCTGAAAGGATGATAATTTCTGATCCCTCTTTTTCAAAATGCCGTACTAATTGAGATACTACGGCATCTATTTCCCCTAATTCTTTTGAAATTTTTGACAAGTCCGGTCCAAACTTTTGAAGGCAATAATCAAGATGAGGGAGATAAATCAGTGACAGAGTAGGATGGTGCCACTGATCTGTAAGAATGGAAGCGTCCGCTATCCATTGTGTAGATTTAATGTTGGCTCCCGGGCCCCAAAATTGAAATAAAGGAAACTGCCCCAATTCCTTTTGCAGGCGGTCACGCAATTCTGCCGGATGCGAATAACAATCCGGAAGTTTTCTGCCGTCTGCAAGATAATTGGGGCGGGGGGTAACTGCAAAATCAGCTGATGAATACATATTGTACCACCAAAACATTTTGGCACAGGTAAAGTCAGGATCTTGCCTTTTTGCCTTATCCCATATTTTTTCCGCATGAACCAATTTATTCGATTGTTTCCAAAATTTAATTTCACAATCTTCTCTGTCGTACCAGCCATTGCCTACTATGCCGTGCTCAGAAGGCCATTTGCCGGTAACGTAGGTTGACTGCACGGCGGTAGTTACCGCAGGCAGCATTGGCTCTATAGTGCTTAAATTTTTGCCCTGAATATAACTTTTTAAAAAAGGGGTATGCTCTCCAATTAATGAGAGGGAAAGACCCACTACATCTATTACAACTGTTTTTTTCATCATTAATCATTTTACCTAAACATCAATTTTCCATTATATCTTTCGCCCATTGTAATTCCCGGATAATAGAGTCGCGCAATGGCAATCTTAAATTTGGAGGAAGCACTTCCCATGTATAGGTTTCCACTTCAAGATGATTAGTGAAAGGTTTCATTTTTTGAATAGAAAGTACTTCAGTTATTTCATCATGAGTAGAAGATAATAAATCAAATTTTTCGGCGAAGATGGGTACATGGAAATGTGCCCGCCATTCAGTGATCAATGGATTATCTTTTTCATTCAAAGCCTCGGGAAGATCAGGATATCGTAAGAGTTTTCCACCTTTGGTTCTTGCAATTACCTGGTGCAGATAAACGGGTTCGTTAAACTTTTCAAAGTTTTGTTTAATTACTTTCCTGTCATTTTCCGATGATTTCATTTCCGCTTTTAGCGCAGCGCTGATCTGAATCTTTCCTACCTTAATACCTTTTTCTGCAAGACGATCAATAGTTTCCTGATGATCTTCATAGCCAATTGCAAAATGACATACATCATAGCATAGACGAAGATGTTCTTTTATTAAATTTTCTGCTTTGTGATTGGAAATATTCATATTTGACTTGATAATGGGTATGCCTGCAGGAAGTAAATCATTTTCAAACCATTCAATAAATTCGGTACCGTTTTCTAATAATCCATCCGGCTCAGGCTCTATATCAAGATGCAAAAGCTTACCTGTCGATTGATGTATTTGAATGAGATTTTCAATAATGCGAACGACATTCCTGGTAGCGCTCTCCCTGGCTTCATTAAGGTGATCCTGATTGGTAAACCAAAGCTTGTAGCTCAAAGGCGAAGTAGAAACTCCTCCATCCATTCCTTCCGGAATCAGAGCTGTCAAAATATGAAACAACCGCAATGTATATTCAACTCTTTCATTCGAAACCCAGTCAGGAGTGTGTACCTGATCTTTTACAACGGTACGATGGAATCCACCGTAAGGAAAACCATTCATCGTAAAAACATACGCATCATGATCTTTGAGCCATTGTTTAAAATCAGACAGGTTTTCTTTTTTGATCAGGTCAATACTGGCTTCGTTGGAGAGCCGCAAACCAATACCCATCGATTTGTTGGGACATAATTTTTCTTTAATAGCGGGAAAATTAATTTGCAATGCATTAAAATGATCTCTCCAATTTTCTCCGGCATGGATGTTAGTACAATAGGTTAAATGGCCCGTTTCTGTAAGCATAATAATAATTTTCGCTTTAGCTCTTCAATAAAGAATTACCAAAATTACTAAATACGTTCCTAACAATTTGACTATAAAAATTGAAAAAGACTCATTACCCGCTATGGTCATAAAATTTTATGTAAGTGGTGACCTGATGTTTCACCTAGTCAAGCAGACCAGCCATATCATCTTTATGGATGGATGTTTTCAATCCTTCAGACAGGTATTATAACGGCTTAAAATCATTGTATGATGATGGATCTTCGCCTGAGCGCCGACACTTTTTTAAAAGCCTGAAATAAAAGTCTTGCTTTTTGACTGGTTTTATTTATCAGGGGCTGTTTCCTTTGTAATCGGTACAGGATTTTCAATTTTACCTGGCCGCCTTTGATTAACGCCGGGAAGACCTTTATCTCCCAAATCTTTACGGCCCTGTTCCGCCAGATGCATCAATCTATTAACGATATCCGGATATTTTTTGGCCCTATTATACTTTGATGAAATATCCTCAGTTACATTAAATAATAACGGTTGCGAACTCATTCCCTTCTTAAAATGTGGGTGTTGAGCGAATTCCTTTAAAGGAAAAAATAATTTCCAGGGCCCCCTTCTCACAGCCTGTAATTGATCAGCGTCATAATAATAAAAAACTTTGTATGGAGATTTTGCGCCCTTCTTCCCAAACATTAATGAGCGTATATTGTGTCCGTCAATTATACGATCAACAGGTATTTTTCCACCCGCAAAAGCAGCAAATGTTGGCAATATATCCATAGTGGTAGCCAATTCTTCACAGGCTGTTCCCGCTGGTATTGACCCCGGCCACCACATGATGGTGGGTACCCGAAAAGCTCCTTCCGAAGTGGTATATCCCCTGCCATACAATGGTTTATTTGTTCCCGTGCCTATATCCGAAGTATCGTTTGTCATTGGTGCGCCATTATCTGAGGTAAATATTAATAAGGTATTCCGGTCAATGCCCAATTCTTTGAGTTTGTCCATAATCTGCCCAACAGACCAATCCAATTCCTCAACACTATCTCCCCATGAGCCACCCTTGCTTTTACCTCGAAAAGCGGCACTGGCAAATGATTGCCTGGTGCTACCGGGCATAGCCTGGGGCAGGTAAAGAAAAAAAGGCCGATTGTTATTTTTGCTGATAAAACCGATTGCCTTTTCAGTATATTTCTTGGTAAGTAAGTGACGATCTGTCGGAGCTTCGATTACTTTATCATTTAGCATTAATGGCAATGGAGGCCAATGATTTCCGTCAAACCGTTCTCCCAATCGCCCGCCAACATCTTGCGTCATATCATCGCTATATGGAATGCCATAAAAGTATTTGAAACCCTGGGCATTCGGCAGGAAGGGATGTTGGTCTCCCAGGTGCCATTTTCCAATCATACCGGTTTGATAACCCTGCCTCTCTAATATCTCAGCTACTGTAATTTCGGCAGGGTTCAGTCCATAAGGAGAAATTGGACGTAAAACATTCCCATCACGGGGATTCAAATGCATACCAACCCGTTGCGCATAACATCCGGTCATAAGAGAGGCGCGGGACGGTGTACACACGCCGGCTGTTACGTAGAATTGTGTAAACTTCCGCCCTTCGCGGGCCATCCGATTCAAATTGGGAGTGCGATTAACCCTGGAGCCAAAAGGTTCAATATCACCATACCCAAGATTATCACATAAAAAGATAATTAAATTCGGGTGTTTAATTTTAGAAAAATCAATTCGTTGCTTTTGACTGTTAACATCGTTTTCATTTATATTGGTTTTGGCTAAAACCTGAATGCTGTTTACCAGCCATGCCACCGAAATTATAATTACATATCTTGAAATTTTCATAAAATATTGTTGGCTCCATATTTCAGACAGTTTTCTATTATTTTACTGAATCTCCAGACTTTGAACTGTCAAGCTTGTTTAATAACTCGAAAAGCACGTTAGTAATTTTTGGAGAAGCTCCCACTTCAAGGTAACTCGAACGTGCTCTCCATGTCTCGTATCCTCCCAGCTTATGCTGAGCTGGTGTGGGTAAATAACCATTGTAGCCATTAGCCAACTCAATAGTAAAGGTTGGTTTGAAAGGGCTTTTCGACTTGATCTCTAATCCGATCTCTGCAAAAACTTCAGCAGGAACAGCAGTAATAGCCAGATCCCCTATCCGGAATGCCTGTAGAATAACCGGCACCTGGTCGGGGTAATCTCTCATAAACAAAGTCTCCCGTGCATATACCTCCTCGGTAGTCATCATAACCGGCTCCTTTGCACTGGAAACTATATCCTGAGCCCGTTTTACCTCATTTTTATCTGGCTTACGAACCCCGAGCGATATCTCCTTCTGAAAAGATGCCAATGAAACCCAGTCTTTATATTTTATGTCCAATATTGTTTTATAAACATCGGCTGCCAACGTATTAGCCACCATTCGCATGTGTTCATAAGCCGGCTCGGGATCGCTCTTTTTTCCCGCCCAATGAATGTTATTGATATCTCCGCTCGTACCATTGGTCATTATTCCCACAAAAGGGGCAGTTTTATGATTGCGATCCGAACCTAATAATTCATTAATCCGGGTAGCAAACATTCCATAATAATCAGCAGACACATCTCCTAAACTAACACCCCCAACATAGTGGAGTGAATAATTCGCCAGCACAGCGATGGGAGTACCATCAAGTGCCTGGATAGAAATTACAGGAACTTCCGGATCGGTAGGGCCGGCAGGTTCAACCATATTAGGACTCCCTACACCAGGATTCATCTTTACCTGGTCTTGTCCACCAAATGGGTTAGGCATCGGGGTGCCGGGCTTCATGATCCATCTCCTGTTAAAGACCTGGTTAGGCTCGTGGACTACACCCCACCCAATCCGCGCTGGTCTGCGATTTCTATAAGCACGGATCAATGCATCTGCCGCCCGTTCGCTCAGAAAACTAACATACGCCGGATCAGGATCACTCTGAAAAACAGGAACAGCAGCTCCTCCGGAATGAGTATGGATAGCAGACATGAGCATGTTCTCAATAGGAATGCCGGTCTCTTTGTGAGCAATGGCCTTGGCTTTGTCAAGTATTTCCCTGGAAACCATACATAGGTCCATTACCACGAAAGCGAGGCAGGTATTCCCGTCGTCAAGCACGATACTACGTGCATGAGTTTCATCGTGAATATTATGAACCTTAACATCACTGAAATTTCCGTTGATAGAGGTTCCAATCTTAGGAGTAATATTGCTGGTGGCCGCTCCCGCAAAGAAAACGCCCCGCGAAGTATCCTGGCCGTTCAATGCAGAACTTTGAAACATCAAAAGTGAAGAACAGCAAAGAAAGATATAAAGACTCCAATTAATTCGAACCCTAAATTTAATATTCATGTGATCTCTTAATTTTTATGTGGATGGTAAGTCAATAAATTATTTCAAGGTGGAAAATAAAGACATCAGTTCCTCAACGATTTTCTCTGAAGCATCAATTTCTACTATATTGGATCCAAGCCAGGTCTCATAGCCTCCCAGTTTATGCTGTTCGGGGGTTGGTAAATAACCATAACTTCCGTTGGCCAGTTCAATTGTAAAAGTAGGCTTAAAAGGACTCTTATCTTTTATTTCAAGGCCCGTTTGGGTAAAGACCTCAAAAGGAATCGCAGCCACTCCCAAGTTACCTATGCGAAAAATCTGTAGAGGGATATTTATGTAGTCCGGGTATTCCTTTTCCATCTGTAACACCCATTTCGCATAACTTTTTTCAAAAGGATTGTACAATGGCTTTGCCGTATCCGACCTTAAAAGCACTTTGTGTATATTGGCAAGTATTTCGGGGGAAGCACGGCGAATTTTAAGGCTCAGCTCAGACTGTGCCGCCTGCAATTTGACCCAGTTCTGATGATTTATGCCCTTGTAAACCCGAAGAACTTCCTGTGCAACATCATCGGCAACTATCCGCATCTTGACGTAAGGTGCATTTATTTCGGGTTTCCCTTTAAAATTAATATTATTGACATCGCCAGATGTGCCATTAGATAATATACCAACAAAAAGCGGATCCTGCCTGTCTGCCTTCAATAATTCCTGGATACGATCAGCAAACACAGCAAAATAATCAGCCGATATATCTCCTGTAGGTACACCTCCAACATAGTGCAGAGAATAATTTCCAAGTAGTGCTATGGGGCGACCAGAAGTGGATTGAACAGAAATGAAAGAGACTCCAGGATCAGTTGGTCCAGCCGGTTTAAAAAGATTTGGGTTCCCAATGCCAGGATTCATTTTTGCGTGGTCCATACCTCCGAACGGATTCATTACCGGTTCCTTCATCAGCCAGCGGCGATTAAACAGGTGCTGGGGAACTCTGCCTACTCCCCACCCTATACGGGCAGGTTCAAGTCGGTTAAGCGCAACCTGGACTCCATCTGATATTCGACTTGCCAGAAAGAT
>JBDTIC010000442.1:0-6583 GCA_039936595.1 Ginsengibacter sp.
TTACTCATTTCGGTAAAGGCAGCGCTACGGAATGAAATAGAAAGGCTTGCCACTTCAAAGCCATCCAATGCGTCATAAACTTTTTTTAGCTTTTTTGCAGCAATGCCGTAATAGAAATTAGCAGCAGGATCATAAGTATCTACGGTAAGGGCTCTTTTAGCGAAATAAAAAGCAGAATCGTACCGCATTTTTCTATATTGCAATAAAGACATTTCTACCATCGACGGCATGAAAGCTGCTTCCTGTTGAAGAGACCTCCTGATATAATCTTCGGCAATAGCATAAGTCCGGTGATTTGCGGCATCCCTTCCTAACAAATACAAGCCATAACCTGACGTCCAGTCAAAGCTCTTATAGGGTTCTGCAGGGCGGTCAAGGTCCTTATCCTTTGTATCATTGATTTTTATATTTGAACCATGAAGGCTAATGCTGGCAGGTCTTTGGCCACTGCTTAGAGGAATCGTTTTAGCGAATGCCTGCAAAGGCTCAAGCTCGATTTTTTCTCTATAGATAACATTTTCATTGTTATCATAAACATACAACGTATCAGAAATCTTACTAACAGGAGAGATGTAGATGGACAAAGAATTATCATGAAGCTGCACATCAGTTACTCCATTCAGATCGGCAATTCCTACACCTTTGGTCTGGCTAAACGGATACCAATATTCACTCCAGTTGTCCGTTTGATAAGGTGTAAACCCACGTTGCTTAAATGGCGTATAGCTACTTTGGAACATATTTTGATTGAACAGGCGGCCACTTTGTATCTCCGCATACTGGCCACTATTATCGGTCAATAATTTTTCCCAGATTTTCCCCTGATCTGACAACGCCCACAAAAAAACTTTTCTGCCCAACTTATCTTCTCTCTCTGCGTAATGGATCATACCAAAATCCTCTTCTGGCCAGTATGCACCAAAATATTTGCTGTACTTTCCAAAAATGTGATAAGACTTGGCGTCACCGAAATTGTTCTGTCCGTAAACAGATATATTCTTTTGATTTACAGAATCTATTGGCCAGTTACCGGGCTTACCGTCATGGCCTATGTACATGGTTCCGGGATCAATAAAATGCAGGCTGTCGCTGACTTTCACTGCAAGGTTCATCCAACTGTAATAAGGCTCTGTAACCGAACTTGTGTTATGCCAGTTGACACGCGTGATGAAATAGGATTTATCTTTTGGTAAACGAATTTCTAAAACCCATCGGGATCTCGTCAAAAGATCTAGATTACTGATAAAGCAACTTGCACTTCCATCATTATTATTTCGGGTCATGTAATCAACTGGTGTAGCTACAGTCGGCGTATGGCCTATGATACCAAAGTTAGCTTCAATGCCACCACTCGTCCAGGGGCCACGCATGGCGATATCTCTGAACTTAACTACGCCATTGTCATACAAAAAAGGTTTTCCATTCTTCTTGTCAATAGCAGTCCATATTTTACCGCCTATTTCAGGCATTATCTGCACTTTGATGTAATCATTTTCAAGTTCCACTACCTTCCATGCTTTTTGAACAGGCTTATCTGTAAATCCATCGTAACGGAAGTAGGGATAAATTTTACCATTATTGGATACAGGATCCGGATCAGAAAATGGATAGGTGGTATAAGTTTTCGTTTGCTCTTTTACAGTCGCATCACTCTGGGCAGTCATCCACCCGGGGATGGCCATGATTAAAATAGAAATAAAGACTTTCTTAAAAAATTCCCTATGTAATGAAAGTGGTTGGTGACACCAACCAACGCAACCAGTAAAACGTCCAAAGCGAACTGTTCCGGTTGATGTCCGCTCAAACCGACGGATTGAAAGGATTTCAAAAAAGTTTCTATTCATAATTAATATTTGTTTCTGCTATAATAGTTTTAATAATTCCTCACGGACTTGATCATAATCATCACCATTTTGAGACCAGGGTACCGCATCTTTCATAGAGACTTCGCTTAATGCTTTAGGCACTACCTTGCTAATAATATTGAACACCCGCTCCTGACCCGCTTTTTGCCCGGCCATCCACATAATTAGTGCATCCTGCTGGCCTCTCCTGATATTCTTTAACCTTATGGAAGGTAGTATTTTATTCACTCCTCTTTCTTCTTCAGGATAAAACGGCATGTGACCGGGATAAAAAATGATCCCATCACCATTACCAAATTCCATATGCTCATTGATAAAGGTCAAAGGATTTTTGAAAATATTCTGATGCAGATTTCTTTTTGGCCCTTGCCCGTTGTGATCCCAATGGGTGCCCTGCCATATAAAATGAGTGTTGATGCCATACTTATATAAAATCCAGCTATTGACACGAAAATCCACCGCGGTTCCTTCTAATATCACCGAACCGTAGCGCGGGCGATTGCCATTATAAAACCAATGGTCACCACCTTTCTTTCTGATAGCGGGCAATTCTTTTAAATCCACCCCATCATAGCCCGCCCAAATATCTATAGAACCTGCAAGTTCTTTATCATAAGACGTGGTAGTAAAAGTGGGAAGTGACTTGCCTTTGCCAGGATTACTTTTTACCCAGTCAGCTCTTTCCCTGATCCATGCATATTTATCAGGACGAGGTTCATCAATCATGTACCAAAAATAAGTAACTCCGGGAGCATTTTTTTCAAACCAATCCACCCATAGATCTGACTGATTTTGCACCTCCATTTTATCGGCTCCTAAAACCGGAGTGGCATACATGCCAACAGGAAAAAGTTTTTCGCCCACTCCTTCTCCCGGCCCATGATACCCTTTTGCAGCCGTAAAAGCATCTCCGTCCAGATAAGGTTTATACTCCTTCATATTTTCTGCGTTGAATGGATGTGTATTCACCTCAAAGCCTCCGACTACATCGATACGATGTCTGTGCCCTTCAAACTTTAGCATATTATCAACCTGCTGGTGTGACATTTCAGGATAATATCCATAAACATCGGAAGTGTATAGCCAAATATTGGCGACATTTTTTTCTGGCAGATATTGCGGTAACAAAGTAATTTCAAGAGGAATCTCCTGTACAGTTTTTCCCTCTTGCATTACCTGTACACTACCTGCATATATACCTTGCGGATAATTTTTTTGATCTCTTGGCAAATAAACATCGATCCAAAAACCCTGGTTGGAATTGGGAGTAATCGTTATGGGAAAACCGCCGCGGCCGGGTAATGCATCCGTTGGAATCAATACGTCAGGTATCCAGCCGGTCATCTTTACAGGAGCCGAGGCGAGGGATCCGTAAAACCAGTTGGGGTGAGTTGGGTCTTCCACATGCAGATAATGTTCGGTAAAAATTTCAACAGTGCCACCTGTGCCATATTTCAATGTATTACCGCCGATTGATTTTCCGGAAACTTTATTAAATGGCGCATCAACCGACAGCTCCAGATTATTAACGCCTTCACTTCCGCCTTCAACTATCACCTGGAACGCAAGTACTTCATTATAAAGCCCCTTTAACCGAACCTTTTTCCCATCCCAGGTAAAATTTTTCATTTTATCGGGATGATTCAGGTCATTGCGAAAAACTTTTTCGCCATCGCCCAACGCCCATACTGTTGTAATTTGAGCAAATCCAAAAGCAGGTAATAAAAATAAAGCGGCCGATGCAGCCCACCGGAATAATTCATTAATTCTTCTCCCGAGTGTATATCTTTTCATAGTGATCTTGTTTATATTAATCCAAAAAGCGTGGTGTGTGCACGTTGCAGCGAATTTTGCTCTTAAGGATAACTACATTAAAGTTGATGGGACCAGTTTATCATGAACCTTAATTTTTAAATGGACTTCTTAAAAATAGATTACTTTCCCCCGCACCCGCAGGTACAATCAAATCATTGCACCTTATTTTAGATCGTTTAAAATTTTCCTGATCATTTTCTCATAAGCCAGTGCATATTTCATCATTCCAATGTCGTTAGGATGTGAGCCGTCCACAGTAGAATTAATGTCAAAGTCAATCTCTTTATCAGTCAACATGAAAATATTTTTTGTGCCTGATAATTTTAATTCATTAAACACTCTTGCTATCAATTTACTACTTTTATCATTAATATTTATTTCTGCCGTATCCATATAAAAAGGGATGAAAGCATCCGCGTGCTCTGCAAATAAAATAGGTACCGCTTTATTCTTTTCGCGAAGTTTTTTTACACCATACATCACCCGGCTTTTTACTTCTTCATAAGAAGCATCAGTGAGGTTAGGCATACAATCTAAAATATACATATCGGCATCCACAATTGACATAAGATCAAAAATGGGCGCCTCCAATTTCCCCTCTCCGGAAAAACCAAGGTTAATAATGGTTCTATCGATATTCCTTCCTAAGATATTTGTCCATGCTAACCCTGGCCTCGACGTAACTCCACCCTGCAAGATAGAAGTACCATAAGCCACAATTGGTTTTTTCCTGCTTTTTTCAGCAAATAAAAATTTAGCATTTTCATCTACACCAATTGATATCCAGTTTACCGTATTATATAGTGGCAGATATAGATAAAAGTCAGATACGTCAGAATTATTTGTTTCAGGAGCCAGGTGATTATAAACATACTGACAGGTATCGCCAAAATGATATTTTCCGGCAGCCCAGTTCCATTTGCCATGAGCATCCAACGCAAACAGATCCACGCCACTCACACCCGTCGCAGGCATGTGAGGAAAAGAAAAATCTTTGCTATCCAACGCATACTTCACAGTTATTTGCTTTGCTGACGTTTTAAAATGAATAAATTCACCGGCTGTATTTGTGGACAAATACCATACTCCCTCACGCACTCTATTTTTCATCTCAAGGGGTATCCGATGGAAAATATTTGATGTATCCATGACACACACTCCTTCTACAAATTTGGGTTGATGCCAATTAAGCTTCTGCTGACAGAAAGAAGATTTATAAAGAATAAGGAAACTTATGAGGGATAAATATTTTTTCATACGTATTATAAATCAATCTTAACCTTAAATTAAATCTTAAAAGAAGTGCGCATTTTGATTTTATAAATGAATGTTCCTAAAATAATTATTAAAGTTCTAATAAATCAATAGCAGCATCATTTTTTGGATAACTGCTCCAAACGTTTAGCCATGGCTTTACGGGCAAAATAGAGATCCTCTCTATTGCGTGAAAAAGCTTTTACTCCAACTACCAAATTCTTAACAAGAGAATCGGCAAATTCCTTATCGCCAAGTTCCTTTAGCATATTTAAGTACTCATAGTCTTCAATGCCATCACGAAGCAGTTCCATTCTTATAGAAGAAACGGGCCCGTCGACATTAGGCTGACCGGTATATCTTTTTGTATGATCTCCCGGATATAATAGGGAACCTTCACCATTCAGAACATATCCATCACTACAAACAAATCCGGAAATGAAAGTTACGGGATCGAGCCACGGATCGGGTGTTTGTGACCAGAAGTTCATCGCCCAATACAAGATACCTTCCATTTTGTAACGATGGGTAATCCAGGGTACCATTACAAGATCAAGCGCCGGGGCATCAATAAAATAGTTGGGCTGGGGATAAACCTGGTCGCACGAAATATACCATGTCATCTCTCCTCCTTTCTTTTCTCCTTCGATTATCGCCTCCTGTACATCATGTTTATTCAATGCATTTCCATGAATGGAAAAATTATCTACAGCGCCCTGAAGTACTCCCCAATCGGGATTATCGGTCACAGGTGATTCTGTGGCCAAAAATGGAACGCCTGGTGCTGCTTCATGAACAAGGCGCCCCCAATAACGAGTATTGTCATAGTCTTCTTTAGAATTTGGTTCATCAATCGGGCTGTTAAATACAAGCCTGTCCATCCACCCATGCTTATCAAAATACGCTTTTACTTTTGACAAATATGACTTGACCTGCCGGTCAAACTCCTTTGAAAACTCCCTGGCAATCAGTTGCTTTTCAAGTTGTGACGGAAAGGCGTTTAAAAGCACGCGGCGGCTGTTAAGTTTATTAAGATAATATTCATACCTGGAATCATTGAAGTCAACTTTTACTTCACCATTTTCTACCTTAATTTTTGGTAAAAGCTGATCATTAAACCATGGTTCCATTCTGTGAGAATAAAGAAAGTCATAATACTTTTGAGTAAGTTGATCAATCTCCGGTGAAGAACCTTCTTTATGATAAAATGAGGCCAGAGACCCTTTAGAGACATTCATGTAAGTGATCAGATTTCTTTTCTCAGGCAATGAAAAGTTGTACACTTCAAGTTTAACGGACAAATTTTCAATTTCCTTTCCATCTTTCGTTACAGTTATATTACCGTCATAAGTGCCGGCAGGCGTCGACGATGGAACTGATATGTCAACCCATATCGGGCGATTCTTTACCACCGAATATTGAGCAGCCATACTAAAAGGCTCTTTAATAGGAGCAAGTGCATCTGGCCAAAGACCGGTGGCCCCTACCGGACCTGACTTTGCATAAATCATGATGTAATGCTCCAAAAAAAAATTAACCTGCGCGCGCGGGATTATCTTGCCATCCTTAGAACTAAGGTCAGATGATTTAATAAAAAACCCATCCGGAGCTTTTGCTCTGTAGCCCGGAGGGACAGGGTTAGTGATCAC
>JBDTIC010000443.1:0-8102 GCA_039936595.1 Ginsengibacter sp.
CTCACCACCGAAATTCAAATTTTTGACCCGCGACTGGCGTTTCATCAAAAAGGACGTCCCTACCCTTCAGCTTTCTCCGTGGGGAAACAGAGACCCTATTTTGTTGTATATGACGCGGGAATAAAGAGTCAGGAAGTTTTCTGTTTTATATAAGGTTATCTAATCGTCAATTCAAGATGTTTAAAATATCTATTTGGAATAAAATCAAGTGATTTGAATAACTACTTCAATGGGTTTGTAAAGGCCGCACATAACGGTCACGGCACAGGCGGGATTATAAAATTCTTTTCATATCGAGACTGTTGCCAAATCTATAAGTAAAATTCATTGTTAGAAATGTTTTTATCTCATCCGAAATATTGTCAGCGTTTGCCAGATTCCTTTTTTGAGGCAACATTAGACGTCTACACATAGGACAATATTCTTCCAGTATTAACGTTTTTGATAACGTGAACCCGCCTGACTTCCGTTGTGAAAAGGCCTATCGAAATATCAATAAAAAGTCCTACTTGAAGACCCTGACTTCTTTTATACTATCGAACAGTAAAGCCTCAAAACTGGTTGTTTTAGTCATTTTCCTTCTTTCGCTTTCAGGGTTATCTGAAGCTCAGATCAAGGCTGATTTTACCAGTACCGATAACAAAGGTTGCGCACCGCTTGTAGTAAAATTTACGGATTCTTCTAAAGGCAATCCCACATCCTGGTTTTGGGATCTTGGAAATGGTACAACATCCGCATTTCAAAATCCTTCAGTAGCTTATTTTGAGCCGGGTAGCTACACTATTAAATTAATTGCACGGAATAGTGGCGCAATTGATTCTGTTATAAAAGTTCAGTTCATCACAGTTTATGCGTCACCAATTGTCAATTTTGCGGGATCTGATGTAAGCGGATGCTTTCCATTAAAAACTCATTTTACTGATCTGAGTTTTCCGGGAAGTGGCTCTATTGATAAATGGGAATGGGATTTTGGAGACGGCAATTTTGCCGCTACGCAAAATCCGGGACACGAATACGCCAACATGGGTGACTTTAATGTGTCTTTGAGAATTACCAATAATTTTGGCTGTGTAACCACAAAAACTACTCCCTCCTTTATTCATATTACGTCAGGAGTAAAAGCAGCTTTTACCAATACAATTACAAAGTCGTGTAACGCACCTTCTACCATCAGTTTTCTGAATGCGTCATCCGGTACGGGAGCCCTTACTTATCATTGGGACTTTGGGGATAGCACCACCTCGGCATCAGTAAACCCTTCTCATACTTATAAATCACCTGGAAATTTTACCATTTCATTGATGGTAAGCAATACAACAGGTTGCACCGATACTTTAATAAAAACAAAACTAATCAGTATTGGAAATAACAAGGCTGATTTTTCTGTTGCCGGCCCTGTTTGCCAGGACGGCATAGTTAATTTTAAAAATGCAAGTAACCCTGCCGCAGCTACTGCCTTTTGGGATTTTGGTGATGGCACTTTTTCTAATTCAGTTAATCCTGCCAAATCCTATTCACAGCCGGAAATTTTCCGGTTAAAATGATAGCCGGTTTTGGCTCATGCGTAGACTCTGTTACTAAGACAGTAAATGTGTTCGGTCGTCCAACTGCAGCATTCACAACCACATCAATTGCTTCATGTAAGGCGCCGCTGGTGGTTAATTTTAAAAATGTATCAAGCGGAGAATCTACTTATGCCTGGGATTTTGGCGACTCTGCAACTTCCAACATCGAAAATCCGTACCATACTTATTTAGCGGAAGGAAATTATACTGTAAAACTTGTTGTTACCAATGCAGAAGGATGTACCTCCGGCATTTCAAAAGCTGACTATATAAAGATTAAAAAGCCAATTGTTTCGCTCAACAGTTTACCTCAAAAAGGATGCGCGCCACTCACTCACCGTTTTACGGCAAGTATCAATTCTGTAGATACCATTGTAAAGTATAAATGGGATTTTGGAGATGGCAACTTCTCCAACGATATATCACCCACTCACATATATACTATTCCAGGCCGATACACAGTTAGCCTCACTTTTATTTCGTCAAGTGGTTGTATTGACTCCGTGAAAAAAGAAAATGGAATTTTAGTGGGATCAAAGCCACAACCTAATTTTAGCGTTATACCATTAAATGCCTGCGCAGATAAGAATATCAATTTTTCTGATGAGACTTTAGGTAACCCGGATGAATGGCTCTGGTCTTTTGGTGACGGCAGTAGTTCATCCGCCCAGAATCCTGTGCATCAGTATAACGATACCGGCTACTTTACCATTAGATTAATTGCTACCAATAATGGGTGTTCAGATACGATTATAGTTCCTGAAAAGGTTCACATTAGTCCACCGGTTGCAGGCTTTAATTACACACAAACGTGTGATAAACCGGGCATAATCATTTTTAAAGACAACTCCATAGGAGCAGATCTTCGTATTTGGGATTTTGGCGACGGAAGTACCTCTACGGAAGTCAGCCCGGTTCACGAGTACATAAAATCCGGTATTTATAAGGTTAAATTGACCGTTACCAATCAAACAACGGGTTGTTCAAAAACAAAAACGTCAGAAATGAGGGTGATAAGAGAAGTAGCTGACTTTGTTTTAAGCTCTCCCGTTACCTGTAGAAACTCCCCGGTTAACTTTACCGCGTCGAACAGTACTGCGGCCAATATCAGCTTGTACACCTGGAAATTTGGAGATGGCTCCTCTATTTCAAATTCTTCTAAATCCGTTAGCCATCAATATTCAAAAGCGTCGGCATTCGACATAACCCTGATCATCAAAGATATAAATGGTTGTCCCGATACGATTATAAAGCCTTTGGCCGTTAAAGTAGACGGCCCCACAGCCGTTTTTAATTCTTCCGTGCCGGGAATTTGTCTCAACAGTATAGCCAACTTTATAGATAGTTCAGTTAGTGATGGAGAACATCCCATTCAACAGTGGCAATGGAATTGGGGAGATGGAACATCTCAAATATTTACAACGCCACCGTACAACCATACTTATTCGTCACCCGGAACTTACACGGTTTCTTTGAAAGTTACTGATACCAAAGGTTGTACGGACCTGCAAAGCAAATCGAAAACAATTGTTGTCTCGAAACCGGTAGCCGCTTTTACAGCAGACACCCTTTCCTGTACTAAAGGACTGGTTAATTTTCATAACACTTCTTCAGGGCCTTCCCTGAATTATAGCTGGAATCTTGACGATAATGTGATCTCTGACAAACAGAATCCCTCCCACCTATATGGTACCGAAGGCTATTATACAATAAGCCTTTCTATAAAAGATAAGTATGGTTGCAGTAGTTCTGTTTCAAAATCAAACTATATAAAGATAGCCAACCCTATAGCTGATTTTGCTATGAGTGATTCAGTTAGTACCTGTCCGCCGTTAGTAGTGGACTTTACAAATCTTTCTGTGAATTATTCCAAATGGCAATGGGATTTTGGAGATGGAAATACTTCCCAGGAACGCAATCCATCTCATTTCTATTCATCTGTTGGCACGTTCAATGTAATGCTCACTGTGTACAGCGCCGGAGGATGCTCCTATCAGCGTACGAAAAAAATAAAAGTAGATGGGCCTAGCGGAACGATTTCCTACACCAACTTAATGGGCTGTAAGCCTCTGCAAACGGGCTTTACCGCACATACCAGGAACACCGTTTCTTTTGTATGGGATTTTAATGACGGAACAACTATACCCACGAGGGATTCCATCATCAGTCATTCTTATATGAGCCAGGGAAAATATTTGCCTAAAATAATCTTAGAAGATTCGACCGGTTGCAAGGTGCCTCTGAAAGGAAAGGACAGCATCACTGTTTTTGGGGTAAAGGCTTCGTTTAATCACAATGGTGATAAGGTTTGTGATTCCGGTAAAGTAAACTTTAGCAGTGCCAGTATCAGCAATGACCTTATTGTAAGTTACCATTGGAATTTTGGTGATGGATCTGCTTATTCGCAGTCAAACGCTTTTCATAATTATTCCCAGTCAGGATTGTACCCTACCTCTCTAAAAGTAAGTACACAAAGAGGTTGTATTGATTCTTTTTATAATCCGAATCCGGTAAAAGTGGATAAAAGCCCTGATATTAAAATTACCGGTATTGCAGGGGCGTGTGTTCCTGCGGCGATTAAATTCTCAGGAATACTTTCTAATCCGGATACATCCACTGTTTCCTGGAAATGGGATTTCGGCAATGGCAATATATCCACATCACAAAATCCTGCTTCCCAGAATTATGCATCAGCGGGTGGCTTTAAGGTCAATTTAGTTGCCTCAAGCAGCAATGGTTGTGCAAGTACTATATCTAAAGCAGTAGATATTCATCCGCTGCCCGTATTAGATGTGACAAAAGATCATATAGTGTGTTCGGGAGCATCCACTACATTACAGGTAAGTGGAGCGCAAACTTATCAATGGAGCCCGTCTGCTTTTCTTTCCTGCACGGATTGTGCAACACCGCTTTCAAAGCCTGGATCAGCAATCACTTACCAGGTAAAAGGAATAAGTGATAAAGGATGCGTTTCTTTCGATTCAATTTCATTGAGTGTCAAATTCCCATTCAGGATGACCTATAGTAAGAAGGACACCTTATGCCTGGGAAGTTCTGTGCAATTAAATGCTTTGGGGGCAGAAAAATATTCCTGGACGCCTTTATCCGGTTTAAATAATCCTTCCATTGGCTCTCCTAAAGCGTCACCGGCGTCCACAACCATTTATCAGGTGATAGGATCCGATTCTATTGGCTGTTTCAAAGACACCGGTTATATTCCTGTCCGGGTTTATCCAATACCGGTAATAAATGCCGGAGGTGATAGGACAGTGAATGTGGGCCGGCAAATTGATATTGTTCCACAAATCTCCGATGATGTAACTTCTGTTTTATGGACTCCTTCTACAGATATAGTTGCTAATAAGTATCCGGGAATTACGATAAGACCCATTCAGTCTATAGAATATAATGTTGAGGTAAAAAATCCCGGTGGCTGTTTAGCCAGAGATAAGGTGTCAATATATGTCTTATGTAACAATGCCAACATCTTTGTTCCAAATACTTTTTCGCCCAATGGAGATGGTAATAACGATGTCTTTTACCCGCGGGGCAGCGGCCTGTTTAAAATCACTAGTATCAAAGTATTCAGCAGATGGGGTGAAATTGTTTTTCAAAAATCCTATTTCAATGCCAATGATGCATCTGCTGGTTGGGACGGGACCTATAAAGGGGAAAAACTACCTGCCGGTGTGTTCGTATATGTGATGGAAGTTATTTGCGAAAACAACAGCAGCCTGGTATTTAAAGGAAATGTAGCCTTACTGAAATAATTATTAAATATTTTTTTTGCCATTCAGAATAGAACCACCTATGAAAAGTCTCGCCCGATCTGCTTTGTGTGTTGCAGGTATCTTTTTAATACAGAATACAACCCTGGCACAGGATCTTCATTTCTCTCAGTTTTCCGAAACCCCTATCCTTCGAAACCCCGCACTGGCCGGTATTTTTACAGGAGATTTGCGCATTCATTCCGTATTTCGTACTCAGTGGAATTCAGTAACTGTACCATTTCAAACTTGTTCCTTAAATGGTGAATACAAAATACCGGTTGGCCACGCAAATGATTATCTCACCTTAGGAGGTGCCATTTTGTACGATAAGGCGGGAACGATTGCCCTTACAGAGACCGATGTGCTTCCCGTTCTTAACTATCATAAATCGTTGAGTGACTACCGAAATATGTACTTATCTGCAGGGTTTTCGGCAGGATTTACGCAGAAAAGATTTGATCCGTCAAAAATGACCACCAACAATCAATTTGATGGAATGGATTATAATAGCTCACTGGGCACTGGTGAAAATTTTTCTCAGAATAATTATTTATATTTTGATGGCAGTGCCGGATTGAGCTTCAGTTCACAGATAGGTGATAATATTGATAATAATATGTATCTCGGAGTGTCCTATCACCATATTAATAATTCTGCAAAAGCTTCTTTCTATAACAGTCCTGATGCACGGCTCAAACCCAAATGGGTATTTTCCGGTGGCTTAAAGTTAAGTGTAAGTGATTATGCATTCACCACATTCTACTCGGACTATTCTATACAAGGCCCTTATACCGAAGCCATCGCAGGTGCGATATACACTATTAAACTGGATGACGCGAATGACCCGGTTTACACTATCTCCGGCGGTGGGTTTATAAGATGGGCAGATGCATTTATTCCTGTAGTTAAATTAGAAACCAATCCTCTCTCTTTTGCGTTAAGCTATGATATTAATATCTCAGAATTAAAACCAGCCAGCCTTTCGCGGGGAGGGTTTGAATTATCTATATCTTATAAGAAATTTATTAACATCGACAATTCAGTACGTGATGGTGTACGTTGCCCCAGCTTTTAAAACCTGGTAGTACGTAAAGGCCATGGATACCTTTCAAAAGTTACCCAAGGCAAAAGGCGTCTTAACCATTTTACTTATACCTTTAATCTCCTGATTCATTAGAAAAATAAGATCTATGAAAATAAAAGAGATAAGAGAATACCTTGAAGGCATTGCGCCACTTTCTTACCAGGAAAATTATGATAATTCCGGATTAATATTAGGCAGCGATCATACAGAATGCACGGGCATCATCATTTCACTCGATGCAACAGAAGCAGTTGTAGAAGAAGCGGTACGAAAAAATTGCAATTTAATAGTGGCGCATCATCCCATTATTTTTAAAGGAATTAAGAAACTGAATGGCAGTAATTATGTAGAACGTACTATTATTACTGCTATAAAAAATGATATTGCCATCTATGCCATTCATACCAATCTTGACAATGTATCGGACGGCGTCAACGGAAAAATTGCAGAGAAATTACATCTTCAAAATTGTAAACCGCTATTATCCAAAACTGAAACGCTTCAAAAGTTGGTAACCTTTTCGCCGGTGAAAGATGCAGATACGGTGCGTGATGCCTTATTTAAAGCTGGCGCGGGAGCTATTGGAAAATATGATGAGTGCAGTTTTAATGTTGAAGGAACAGGCACTTTTACGGCAGGTGAAGGAAGCCATCCGTTTGTGGGTGCTATAGCAGAAAACCATTTGGAAACAGAGATACGAATAGAAATTATTTTCCCTGCATTTCTTCAAAAGAAAATTATCAAATCTTTAATAGAAGCACATCCTTACGAAGAGGTAGCCTATTACTTACACAAACTGGAAAATCTGCAGCAAGGGATTGGCAGTGGATTAATTGGAGAATTACCCAAAAGCCTCTCTGAAACAGAATTGCTAACGGATGTAAAAAAGAATTTCGGACTATCAGTAATTAAACATACACCATTCTTAGGAGAGCCTGTAACAAAAATCGCTGTATGTGGTGGTGCAGGGATATTTCTTTTACCTGCTGCAATGGCATCCGGAGCTCAGGCGTATATCACCTCCGATATCAAATACCATGATTTTTTTGATGCAGATGGCCGCATATTACTGGCAGATATAGGCCATTACGAGAGTGAACAGTTTACCATAGAGCTTTTAAGTGATTTTTTACAGCAAAAATTTCCTAACTTTGCCGTCCTTAAAACTGAAATGACCACAAATCCTGTTAATTATTTTTAAGGAACCACACCATCGACAAATTAAAATCAATCAATAATATATGGCCCAAGTTAAAGAGTATTCTGTAGAAGAAAAATTAACCTCTCTTATTAGACTCCAGAAAGTAGATAGCAAATTAGACGGTCTTCAAATCTTAAAGGGTGAATTACCAATTGAAGTTAGTGACCTGGAAGATGAGATCGAAGGTTTAAATGCACGTCAGAACCGTATTGAAGAAGAAATGAACGGGATGCAGCAATTTATTGAGAGTAAAAAAGAAATCATAAAAGATTCGGGCGAACTCATCAAAAAATATGAAAAACAAAGTGACAATGTAAAAAACAACAGGGAGTTTGAAGCCATTAATAAAGAAGTAGAGATGCAAACCCTGGAGGTAAAACTTGCTGAAAAGCACATTAAAGATGCTACAGAAGATTTAGCTGAAAAGGCAAAACAGCTGGAACTTGCCAAAAAAGCGATCACAGTAAAAGAAGGTAATCTGA
>JBDTIC010000444.1:0-6764 GCA_039936595.1 Ginsengibacter sp.
GGCTTTGCTTTCTGGAATCCCGTCACGTGGATTTGGGGAAGCCTTTTCACCTATAATGCCTTTAGTTTAACAGCCGAAGTTTTATTTTATATCTATTTAGGAGGTGTTACAACGTATTACCTTGGAAGGTATTTTAAATTTTCGTTTACCATCTCCATTTTAATTGCTTCCATGTATATGTGTAGCGGCTTTTTTGCTGATTCACTTCAATACATTAATTTCTTAACCGCTGCAGCCTTTCTACCTTTTCTTTTAATGTGCTTCCTGGCTCTGCAAACAAATCCCAATTTTAGATCCTCCTTTTTATGCGCAATTGCGGGTTATCTTATAGCCGCAAGTGGCCATCCCGCCATCCCCGTTGCCACGCTCTATTTCCTTTTAGCAATTTTTATTTTGATACTCGCATATAAACTCAATTATCCTGGGTGGAAAAGATTGGTATTCTATAACTTCATTGCACTTTTTCTATTTGTGCTATTTTTCCTTCCCGCCATTTACAGTTATGTGCAGGTATTGCCTTATTATCATATTCCTTTAGAAACGGCTGATAATAAAATAGCCTCTTTTTCTTTTTCATCATTCATATCATTAGTATTCCCATTTTCCACCGCCAGCATTACTCCTTTTTTCCAAAATGATTTGGCCATGCGTAACGTATATTTTTCGATTGCAGGTATTCTGGCAGTTATTATCGCATTTAAATCGCGGTCAAAAATGGTAAAGGCGCTTTTGGTTACTGCATTATTCATGGTTGTTTTATCATTGGGCGGGGATATTAAAACCAATTTTTATTCAAGTTTCCCCTTGCTAAGAACTATTCGCACCAATGGTGAATTCAGAGTTTTTGCACTCCTTTGTTTAACGGTTGTTGCCGGATTTGGTTTGGATCAATTGTTGAAAAAGGAGTTCTTTCCAACAACATGGCAGTGGCTGCTAAAAGCACTAGTCGTTATTGCTTTGATTGGAATTGGCTATGCTATTTGTTTTGGGAATATCTTATCCATTCTCAAGAATATTTTGGATTTGCCTATACCTGAAAAGGCGAAATACATTTATGGGCATTCTTCATTTTCATTTTATTTGCTAATCAGTGCAGCCATCACTTTGTTTTTTTCAACCGCCTTGGTCTTTATCAAAAAAACAACAAGCAATTGGTTCGCCATAATCATTCTAGGCGATCTTATTATAAATTCGATTATTTTTCTGCCGGTCACAGGAGTGGGTCAGGTTACGGTTGGGGAGATTCAAAAGATGTATGATCAAAATCCGAAAGGATTTCCGATTCCTCCATTAAAATCCCTGAATGATATGGAAAGTTATAATGATAGAATGAGCGGCCTTTTAGGCGATAAAAGTTTTTATGACAAAGAAATAGGCATTAAGGATTTAACGACCTATCCTTCTTATTTTAAGAGCACTGATGCGTATCTAAATAGTTCGATAATAGAAAAAGTACAACTGCAACCTTTTGTTTTTTTACTTTCCGATCTCAATGATCGCGCAGAGAAAAGGGATATCACAATTAATGATTTTTCACCCAATAAAATAAACCTCACTCTTCGTAGTAACCATCCGGATACTTTAATTTTTTTGCAAAATTATTTTCCCTTATGGACTGCCAGGATCAATGATCGGGAGGTAAAAATTCAAAAGAAACTTATTTCTTTCATGGCAGTACCAGTTGAAGTGGGAATTAATAAAGTGGAATTTCAATATAAGGATCATTTTTTATGGCTGTTGATGGCTATTAGTTTGTGTTCTTTTTCCGCTTGTTTGATAAGAATTTTTGTAATTCGTACTGAATTACGTGAAAAGAGAAGAAGTGTGTTTTTTCGTTTCATTAAATAAAGAAAATTTCAAGATTATTTAAAGTAAGAAGATGTGTATTGGATAAAAATTCGAAAGTTTAACACTTATATACTTGACGTCAGGCTACTTTCTGAAACGGGGTGTTTTTGTTTCCAGCAAGATGAAGTGTGTTTATGAGAAAAATATTATAATAACTTCGCTGTCAATGGAAGAAAAAAATATTTACGATGTAATTATCATCGGAGGTGGCCCTATAGGTCTTGCCTGCGGCATACAGGCCAAAAAAGCAGGATTAAATTATCTTATAGTTGAAAAAGGAGTATTGGTTAATTCCTTATACAATTATCCGGTAAACATGACTTTTTTTAGCACGAGTGAACGTTTAGAAATCGGGGGAGTGCCTTTTGTAAGCAATAATAATAAACCTACACGTAGTGAAGCATTGGAATATTACCGGCGCATTGTTACTTCTTTCGATCTTACTATTCATTTATTTGAAGAAGTAACCAGGGTGAAAAAAAAGCAGGATTTCTTTGAAATAGTTACCTCCAGGGAAGAATATAAAAGTCTGAATATTATTATAGCATCGGGGTTTTATGATATTCCTTATCTGCTGAATGTAAAGGGCGAAGAGTTACAAAAAGTAAAGCACTATTATGATGATCCTCATTACTATGCTTTTCAAAAAGTATTGGTAATAGGAGCAGCAAACTCGGCTATAGATGCAGCGCTGGAAACCTGGCGAAAAGGTGCCGAAGTAACTATGGTAATCCGGGGTGATAAGATCAGTGACCGCGTAAAATATTGGGTAAAACCGGATATTGAAAATCGTATTAAGGAGGGCTCAATTAAAGCTTATTTTAATTCGGGGATAAAGGAAATAAGAGAGCATGAAGTAGATATATTAACTCCCGAAGGATTGATAACTGTTAAAAATGACTGGGTACTTGCGATGACAGGCTATCAGCCAAACATTGAGTTCCTGCGTACACTCGGAATTGATATATCTGATGATAAAGTGTGTAAACCGGCTTATAACGAAAATAATTATGAATCTAATGTTGATGGAATTTATCTTGCAGGAGTTATTTGTGGCGGGATGAATACTCATCTGCTTTTTATAGAAAACTCGAGAGAACATGCGGTGAAGATAATAAAAGATATTGCTGATAAAAAGAACATCCTTTCTGAAAGTTAATTCATATTTTCCTTTATTTTGTGAATGATCTTTTTGTACCTTTTTTCATTAATGGTATAGGTGAAATGGGTAGAAAGGAAGCCTGTAATTATTGAAATTATAAGCAGAATATAAATCAGGTTTGGTCCTCCTGTTCTCAATAATTGAGTAAACAATATCAGGAGAAAGAATATGACAAGGAATGAGACTATTGTCCAGGCGATGGTAAAAAGTAAATAAAATTTCCATCTGGGGCCTTCTTTTTGTTCACGCCATTGATCGATAAATCTTCGTTGTTCATTTGTTATCATTGTATGTATAATGTTTGAATAATTTGTTAGACAGGGCTCTTTTTTTGTATAGTTATTCTGCCATCATTTCTTTTGCGATCTTTATGATATCTTCTACATTAGGTTTACTAAAATAGTCACCATCGCTGCCATAAGAAGGACGGTGCTCTTTGGCAGTAAGGGTGCGGGGCGATACATCCAGCCATCTGTATCCTCCCTGCTCTTCCATCACTTTATTGAACATAAAAGCAGAAGCGCCGCCGGGTACGTCTTCGTCAATGAACAGGATGCGGTTGGTTTTTTTCAAAGATAGCAGTATGGAATGATGAATGTCAAAAGGTAGCAGGGTTTGTACATCTATTATTTCACAATCAATCCCCATCTTATCTAACGTCTCAGTGGCTTCGAGAATAATCCGCAACATAGAACCATAAGAAACCATCGTAATATCATTACCCTGTTTTATAATTTCCGGTGTTCCTAACGGAATTTTGTATGCAGTTAAGTTAGAAGGCAATTTCTCTTTAAGGCGGTAGCCATTAAGGCTTTCAATCATTAATGCCGGATCATTTCCCTCTAACAATGTGTTATAAAGCCCTACTGCCTGCGTCATATTTCTCGGGACGCATACATACATTCCCCGTAGGGCATTGATAACCATCCCCATTGGAGATCCGCTATGCCAGATACCTTCAAGCCGGTGCCCGCGTGTGCGCACAATCAATGGAATACTTTGTTGCCCCTTCGTCCGGAAATGAGTAGTACATACATCGTCACTTAATGGTTCCAGTCCAAACAGGATATAATCAAGGTATTGAATTTCAGCAATGGGACGCAAGCCTCGCAGGGCAAGGCCTATTCCCTGCCCGATAATGGTAAGCTCACGTATGCCTGTGTCTGATATCCGTTCTTTTCCATATTTTTCCTGGAGACCACTAAATCCCTGGTTCACGTCTCCAATATGGCCAAGGTCTTCACCAAAAGCAATTACTTTTTTATTGTACTTAAATAATTCATCGAAATACCTGTTGAGTATTTCAAAACCATTCACCATTTTTGCGTTTGAATTGAAATGCACGGGCACAGCCGTGACCTTCAAAGCTGATTTAGGCCCTTCATTATAGAGATAGGTATCAAATAATTGCCTGTTTTCTTCTGACAATTTTTCAAAATAATCTTTTATCTCTTTTATATCTGATGCAGGAAAAATGTCAATTACGGAAGACAAAGTTTTCATGATGTCCCTGCGCACAGGTTCCCGCAATGAGGATAAATCTTTAATGTATTTTTCAATTTCATTGTTCTTGTAAGCCCCGGAAGAAATATTCTTTAAAAGTTGTACCGTAGTGGTTACCTGAACTTTTATCGGAGATATATATTTATCCCACGCACTTTGACGGCTTTGCTTTACAAGTATTTTGGCGTTGAGTTCGATGTCACTGAGTTCATCATCATCGGCAAGGGCGTTGGAAATAATCCATTCGCGCATTTGTTTTTTGGCATCCCATTCTTTTTCCCATGCAAGCCTTGAAGGACTCTTGTAACGTTCATGGCTACCAGAAGTAGAATGCCCCTGGGGCTGAGTTAATTCTTCGACGTGAAAAAGCGCAGGGGTATGGGTTTCTCTAATGTGCCTGATAGCACTTTCTAATATCTCGCACATGCCTGCGTAGTCCCAGCCTTTCAATTTGTAAATATTAATTCCATTCGTGTCATCTTCTTTCTGCAGTCCGCTCAGTGCTTTAGATATTGAAGACTTGGTGGTTTGGTATTCTTTAGGCACAGAAATGCCATACCCGTCGTCCCACACAAAAACAGCAAGAGGTATTTGTAAAACGCCTGCAGCATTCATCGTTTCCCAAAAATGACCTTCAGTAGTTGCAGACTCTCCGATGGTGCAAAAACAGACTTCATTTCCATTGTTGCTCAGGTTGGTAAGTTCCTGCAATACTTTTGCTTTTCTGAAAATTTTTGATGCAAAAGCCAGCCCAAGTGCTCTGGGCATTTGCGAAGAGGTAGGGGAAATATCGGAAGAAATATTTTTCAGGTTAACAAGATCAAGCCAGTTTCCATTTTCATCTACAAAGGGTGTTGCAAAATGCGCATTCATTTGGCGACCTGCACTAAAAGGGTCATTTTTTATATCAGGATCGGAATAGAGTTGTGCAAAGAATTGTTCAACGGTAGCGAGTCCGCTGGCAAACATAAATGTCTGGTCCCGGTAATAGCCTGCTCTAAAATCGCCCGACAAAAAAAACTTCGCCATTGCTACCTGTGCCACCTCTTTCCCATCTCCAAAAATTCCAAATTTGGCTTTTCCTGTCAGCACCTCTTTGCGGCTCAGTAAACTTGCTTCACGGCTTTCACAGACCACTTTATAATCCTTTAATACCTCTTCTCTGAATTTTTCAAAAGACAGGTTTTCTAAAATGCTTTCGTCACTGATTTGATTAGTTTGCATGAGGCAAAAATATTAATTATGGATGATGAATGTTAAAAATGGTTAAAGACCTGCACAATTTGCAACCTTATTCTGCGTTTTAGTATCTTTGAAACCATTAACGGGAAAAATGAAAAAGATAATTACCATCGTGTCATGTTTTATGTTTTCTATGGTAACTATTGCTCAAACGAGCGTTACTAAAGTAAGCAAAAAGGTTAAAACTGCCATAAATAAATCGGTAATGTCAGAGCCACGGGTGAATGCTTCTGGTACAACTTCGGGAGAAAGCCTTTCTCTTAAAGAAAATGAATTTGATTTTGGAAAAATACCTCAGGGAAAACCCGTAACTCATGTTTTTGAATTTGTAAATACGGGAAATAAACCTTTTACTCTCGATAAAGTACAGGCGAGTTGTGGTTGCACTACTCCGGAATGGAATAAGGATACTGTGGCGGTAGGAGCTACGGCTGTTATCAGAGTAGGTTTTAATGCGGCTAATGAAGGCCCTTTTTCTAAACCTGTTACTATTACTTACAATGGCGATAAAACAAAACAGATTATAATCAAGGGAGAAGTTTGGAAAACACCGGTTTCATCTGCTCCGATTAACAGCAGTTTAAATTCTTTAAAAAACGAACAATAAAAAAATACACTATTATGAAAAAATTACTGTTATCAGTATTGGTTTTGTCTTCAACTACTTTATTTGCTCAGAAGAAGGCAAATGATATCGCCAAATTGAATGTGGAAACTTATGATTTTGGTAAAATTAAACAAAACGTACCTGCTGTGGCAACTGTAGTTGTTACTAACATAGGGACAGAGCCATTGATCATTGACCAGGCTACACCTTCTTGCGGATGTACTATATCTGACTATACAAAAACTCCTATAGCTCCAGGAAAAACAGGATCTATCAAGGCTACTTTTAATGCGGCAGTAGTGGGTCACATTGATAAAACACTTACTGTAAAATTCGCCGGTGCTGATGATGTTAAATTTATAAAGCTCACTGGTGAAGTATTGACGGCAGATGCTTTTAATT
>JBDTIC010000445.1:0-5899 GCA_039936595.1 Ginsengibacter sp.
TAACAATGGCTCTTTGTTACGAGTTCTGATTTCAAATTTTAAAGCTTCTAAGATAATTTATATTTGTGAATGTCAAGGAATGTCTCTGAATCTGAGCCATCGGATCTGATAGTATCGGCACAACCTGCCGCACTGGGAAAGTTATAAAATCCTGGCATGTGTGTGAAGTGAACCGCATCACATTCAATTGACCGAAATGACTATCATTGTTTTTCAAAATCTATAAAATACATCTTTCCTGTTTTTTAGAAAGAGAAAAAACTTTACCAGATTTTTTTTGTTTGCATCATACTATTTACGAAGATGTTCATTACTTTCATTGCCCATTTTAATACTAAGTATATGAAAAAAATTGTTTTCTCAGCTATTTTCATCTCCTTCACTTTTCTATTTTTTAGTTGTAATACAGATTCTCAACAAAGTGATGATGGCTGGACCAGTCTATTTAATGGAAAAACATTGGACGGTTGGAAGAAATTAGCAGGCACTGCAGATTATAAAGTAGAAGATGGAGCCATTGTTGGCACTACGGTTCTCAATTCGGGAAACACTTTTTTAGCAAATGATAAAGAGTTTGGTGATTATGTTTTAGAATTGGATGTAAAGATCATGGATACGACCAGCAACTCAGGTGTTCAAATACGGAGCCATTATGATTCTACAGGACATGAGGGAAAAGGATTGGTATATGGCCGCCAGTTTGAGATTGATCCTTCTTCACGTGCATGGTCGGGTGGTATTTATGATGAAGGCAGAAGAGGATGGCAATATCCTTTGGACTTACATCCCGAAGCCAGGGATGCATTTAAGGTGGGTGAGTACAACCACATAAAAATGGAGTGTATTGGCAATGAAATAAAGACATGGATTAATGATAAACCTATTGCCTATCTCGTGGATACGATAGATCAAAAAGGTTTTATAGCGCTACAGGTACACGCAGTGAGCAAACCTGAATTTGCCGGAGAAAAAGTGTATTGGAAAAATATACGGATTAAAACGGCCGAGCTGGATCCTACTCCATTTCCTGAAGGAATTTATGTAGTGAACAATGTGGTTAACAATCTGAATGCTTACCAGGAGAACAGCGGCTGGAAATTATTGTTCAATGGCAAGGATACTACCGGTTGGAAAGGAGCCTATCAACCGGTCTTTCCTGAAAAGGGATGGCAGATAAAAGATGGAATTATCACCGTGCTTTCTTCACAAGGCAAAGAAGGCGCGCATGGGGGAGACATCGTGACGAAAGATGAGTATTCGGCTTTCGATCTTTCTTTTGAATTCAAATTGACTCCCGGCGCCAACAGTGGCGTAAAATACTTTGTTACGTTAAGCGAGAATAACAAGGGTTCAGCTATTGGTTTAGAATATCAGATATTAGATGATTCCTTACACCCGGATGCCAAACTCGGCAGAGATGGAGACAGAACATTAGCATCATTATATGATTTAATTGCCGCACAAAAACAACCAAGGTTCCTGCGGCCGATTGGCGAATGGAATAAAGGCCGCGTGGTTGTTAATTCCGATAACCATGTCACGCATTATCTTAATGGTATGAAAGTATTGGAATATGTAAGAGGCTCGCAGGAATTTCGCGACCTGGTGGCTATTAGTAAATTTAAAATATGGCCTAACTTCGGAGAAGCAAAACAAGGCCATATCCTATTGCAGGATCATGGTAATGAAGTAAGTTTCAGAAGTATCCGGATAAGAGAGCTTAAGTAATTCACAACAAAATAAATAATCATGAAAAATTCGCGTCGTTCGTTTATTAAACAATCTGCCATGGCAGGAGCAGGTGTGCTGGTTGCGAAATCAGGATGGAGTGCGCAAAGCTATAAAAGGATTATCGGGGCCAATGACAGAGTGAGGGTTGGTGTTATAGGTTTTTCTGACCGACATCGCAGCTCACACATACCCAGCTTCCTGGCTCATAATAAAAAATTAAATTTTGACCTTGTAGCCGTATCGGATATCTGGAAAAACAGAAGGGAGGAAGGAGCTGCTATATGGAAAGAAAAGATCGGGCATGATGTAATAGCCTGCAGAAATAATGAAGAATTATACAATAAAAAAATAGTGGATGTCGTGTTCATCAGCACCGCAGATTTCCAACACGCCCGGCATGCTATTGAGGCAGTGAAAGCAGGCTGCGATGCTTACGTGGAAAAACCCTTTGCAGAAACCATGGAAGATAACCGGGATGCCTTAAAAGCAATTAAGGAATCCGGAAAGATTATCCAGATAGGTTCGCAGAGAAGGAGTGGAGATAATTATCATGCAGCGGATGCATTTATAAAATCCGGCAAATTTGGGCCGATCACTATGGTTGAGCTTACCTGGAATGTAAATCAGCCCGGGCGCTGGCGCAGACCGGCATTAATAAAACAGTTAAGAGAAGAAGACACTGACTGGAAGCGTTATTTACTAAACAGGCCTTACGAGGCTTTTGATCCGAGAAAATATTTAGAGTTCCGGTTATTCTGGCCTTATTCTTCGGGGGCTCCCGGGCAATGGATGAGCCACCAAATTGACACGGTGCATTGGTTCACGGGTTTACCTCATCCGCGCAGTGTAGTAGCAAATGGCGGCATTTATATGTGGAAAGATGGACGTAGAAACTGGGATACTACTACGGCTGTTTTTGATTACGGGCCACTGAACGATCCTTCTCAAGGCTTCCAGGTTGTGTTTGCGTCAAGGATGCACAACGGCGATGACGATCCTTCAGAAATATATTATTCTAATGGAGGCGAATTAAATCTTATTAATAACAAAGTATCTCCACAAGGAGGTTTGAAAAAAGGCCCTGCAGCAGCAATGGGCATGCAACCGAATTTGTTACCGGAAATCAGTTTGTCGGAAGTGGAAAAAGTGGTTTCTTCCGCAGATACCGGCGGAGACAACCTTACATCTAATCATATATTGAACTGGATGAACTGTGTTCGTAGCCGCCAACAACCTAATGCACCGGTTGAAGCGGGTTATCATCATTCCATCGCTAACATCATGACAAACGCTTCGATACATAAAGGTTCACGGGCTACCTTCGATGAGAATACACAGGAGGTGATGGTAGAAGGTAAAGTTTTTAAATATTAAAAATAATAAGGAACAATCAGTGAGTTATTGTATAAAAAAAATATTAGTATAAAGGTTTTAAAAGGGCAGGGTTTACCCCTGCCCTTTTGGATAATAGTGCAGTACATAAAGGGTAATGTAAGAGGTACCTTACAAAATCAATATTTAAAAATTTAACTACCTAACATTCAAATAATATGAGACACATTATCCTCTGGGCGTTTATTATAAGTTTCGAATCAATTTCTTTTGCACAAAATAAAATGGTAAAATTAGTAAAGGAAACTAACCAAAATAAAGTGGACATATTTATTGATGGAAAAATATTTACCAGCTTTTTATATCCGGACACACTGGAAAAACCTGTTTTATACCCGTTACGCACCGCAAAAGGTACCATCGTAACACGTGGCTTCCCATTACATCCCAAAGCAGGCGAACCTACTGATCACCCCCACCACCTGGGATTGTGGTTCGATTTTGAAAATGTAAATGGGTTGGATTTTTGGAATAATTCTTATGCTATTCCCGCAGAAAAAAAACACTTATACGGTTGGATAAAAACAGATCGCCTGCTTAAAACAACGGATGGCAAAAAAGGTACTTTATCTTATCATGCTAATTGGGTGAATCAAAATGACGATGTATTGCTGGAGGAAAACACCCGGTTCGAATTCTCCGGAAATGACCACCAACGCTTCATTGACCGGATAACTGTTTTAAAAGCAGACACCGATGTGCTATTTAAAGACGCAAAAGATGGATTGTTAGGGCTTAGACTTGCTCATGAATTACAAATTCCTTCTAAAAAGGATGAAAAATTTAAAGATGATAAAGGAAATGTAACCATCGTAAAAGCAGGACATGACCAGGTTGCTAACGGTAACTACTTATCAAGCGAAGGCAAAACAGGCGATGATGTCTGGAGTACCCGTGCAGTATGGTGCAAAGTATATGGCAAAATGAATAATGACTCTGTAAGTATTGCCATTATTGACAATCCTCAAAATCCTAATTATCCTACGTACTGGCATGCGCGCGGTTATGGACTATTCGCTGCGAACCCGCTGGGTGAGCAGATTTTCACCAATGGAAAACGTGCCAAAGATCTTCATCTTCAGAAAGGCCAAACCGTGACATTCAAGTACAGAATCGTAATTGACGAAAATAACAAAACAATCTCAACCAGTGAGTTAAATGCACTGGCAAAAGACTTTGCAAAACAGACCAATTGATTTACTGAATCACTATCTCCATTGTAATTGGAGTAGTGTTCTTTATTTTTAAAAATGAAAAACAATAATTACTCTAAAAAATACAACCTAACCTACGTATTACAAATTACCACATGGCATAGCTGGATGTGGGAAATAAAAACATTACCCACATAACATGGAAGCCATTGTAGAAATTCCACTACGTAACAAACATTAATAAGTACAGCGATAAGGCTGTACTTCGCTTCCTGATCTATAAAATCCTGTAAAAAAAATTCAAAAATACAGGTTGCAAAAACATCGACCATGTCCATTAAATATTCCATTTCGTTATTCCTTTCGATAAGTGTTCTAATTATAAGCTGCCGATCTAATGACAATAAAAATTCCAATATTTCTTTTGATAAGTATAAAGTTGCCGATGGTTTTGAAATCCAGTTGGCTGCCTCTGAACCCCTGATTGAAGCCCCGGTGGCGATGGACTTCGATAATAAAGGCAGAATGTGGGTAGTAGAAATGCGAGGTTTTATGCCTAACCTGGCAGGCTTAGGCGACACGGTTCGCAATGGAAGGATCAGCATTTTGGAAGATCTGGACGGCGACGGCATTGCGGACCATTCTAAAGTATTTATAGATAGCCTGGTGTTGCCGAGGGCTTTGGCGCTGGTTTATGGCGGACTGTTGTATGCTGCCCCGCCTTATCTTTGCTTTGCAAAAATAAATAATGATCAACCTGGCGAAAGGATTGTGATTGATTCATCATATGCTGTAGGAGGCAGTCCCGAAGCGCAACCTAATGGGCTTATGATGGGCATAGATAATTGGATATACAGCGCCAACTCTCACTTCAGGTATCAGCTTAAAGATGGAAAATGGTTCAAAGAACCTACTTCATTCCGTGGCCAGTTTGGGATTACCAAAGATAATTTTGGTCGGCTTTATTACAACTACAGTGAGACCCAGCTAGCAGGCGATTATGTGTTACCGAATTCCATTATCAACAATCCGTATCTCAAGCCCAAAGAAGCTATTAATAAAATACTAACTGAAGATCAAAATGTTTACCCCTTACATCCTACTACTGTCAATCGGGGATATGCAAAGGGAATACTAAATAAAGATAGCTTGCTGGTGGCTTTTACGGCGGCATGTGGCCCTTTGGTTTATCGTGGCGGCCAGTTTCCTGATGATTACAATCAAAATGTTTTCGTATGTGAACCGGAGGCCAATCTTGTCAAACGCGATATACTTGTATTTGGAGACATTAAGACAACCGCCAGACAGGCCTGGCATGATAAAGAATTTCTCGCTTCATCAGACGAAGGCTTTCGTCCTGTAAATCTTTGTAACAGCCCCGATGGTGCTATGTATGTAGTAGATATGCATCGTGGAATCATGGAATACGGCGCATTTTCTACTCCTTATTACAATAATGGATTAGCCGCTAAAAAGCTTGATACGCTTTTACATAAGGGCCGTATATTAAGGGTAAAGTACAAGGATAAAAAACTTGATAAAATCCCGCAGTTAGATAAAAAATCAGGAGTGGAATTGGTTGCATTGTTAAAAAGTAAAAATGGATGGATCAGGGACAGGGT
>JBDTIC010000446.1:0-4894 GCA_039936595.1 Ginsengibacter sp.
TTCCTTAAAAATAATGTGAGCAATATTGATAAGGCAGTGATCTCCTGCCATTGTCATAACGATCTTGGGTTGGCAACTGCAAATTCTATTTCAGGGATAATGAATGGCGCACGCCAAATCGAATGTACTATTAATGGACTTGGGGAGCGTGCGGGAAATACTTCGATGGAAGAAGTGGTGATGATTATTAAGCAACATAAAGATTTAGGATTCTATACCGATATCAAGTCTACCGGGTTGTATCCGATGAGTCGTAGAGTGTCGGATATTATGCGTATGCCAGTGCAACCTAACAAGGCTATCGTGGGAAGCAATGCATTCTCTCATTCCTCTGGTATTCATCAGGATGGATTTTTGAAAGATAATCTTACTTACGAAATTATGAAACCTGAGGATGTGGGAGCAGGTGGCTCCAAAATTGTACTGACAGCAAGAAGTGGACGTAGCGCTTTGGCCTATCGTTTTCAAAAGTTAGGTTACGAATTCAACAGAGATGATATAGATGAATTATATGCACGCTTTTTAAAAGTAGCAGACAATAAAAAAGAAGTTGAGGATAGTGATCTTTCTGATATGGCATTGAATTATCAAAAATCAGAAATGACCTATAATTAATCTTCGTACAAAAAAAATAAAAATGGGAAAAACATTATTTCAAAAGGTCTGGGATAGACACCTGGTAAAAACCATACCCGACGGACCGGATGTTATTTATATTGACAAGCATTTTATTCATGAAGTAACCAGTCCACAGGCATTTTCAGGAATTGAAAAAAGAGGACAGCCTCTTTTAAGGCCCAAGAAAACAATTGCCACAGCCGATCACAACGTTCCCACTATTAATCAACATCTTCCGATCAAAGAAGAACTAAGCAGACTCCAAGTTCAAAGGTTAGTTGAAAATTGTAAAAGTCACAATGTAGAACTATATGGATTGGGGCATCCATTCCAAGGTATTGTTCATATAATTGGTCCCGAATTAGGAATTACACAACCCGGAATGACCATTGTATGTGGGGACAGCCATACCTCTACACATGGAGCGTTTGGTTCAATTGCATTCGGTATAGGTACAAGCGAGGTAGAAATGGTTTTTGCTACGCAATGTGTGTTACAAAACCGTCCAAAAGTAATGCGCATCAATATTGATGGGCAACTTAACAAAGGCGTAGTTTCTAAAGATCTCGTACTTTATATTATTTCTAAAATTTCTGCAAGCGGTGCTACAGGCTATTTTGTGGAATATGCGGGTTCTACAGTTCGCGCTCTTTCTATGGAAGCGCGTATGAGCATTTGCAACATGAGTATTGAAATGGGTGCAAGAGGTGGAATGATAGCGCCTGATAATACCACTTATGAATATATGAAAAACCGTCTCTTCGCTCCTAAAGGAATTGAGTGGGAAGATAAAATAAAAGAATGGGAAAAACTACCTACTGACGAAGACGCAGTTTTTGATAAAGAAATATCTTTTAAGGCGGAGGATATAGAACCAATGATCACTTATGGCACTAATCCGGGATTAGGGATAACTATTAATTCCCATGTGCCGGAATTGGAAAGTATCATTGATGAACGGGAAAGGACCAATATTGTAAAAGCGCTCAGATATATGGGGTTACAACCAGGACAAGTTTTAAAAGGAATGCCTGTACAAAATGTTTTTATAGGAAGTTGTACCAATGCAAGAATTGAAGATTTTCGTTTAATGGCTTCAATAATAAAAGGTAAAAAGAAAAATGAAAATGTAAAGGTAATGATAGTACCTGGCTCACACCAGGTTGCAGAGCAAATAAAAGCAGAAGGCCTTGATGTAATATTTAATGAAGCAGGTTTCCAGATACGACAGGCCGGTTGTAGCGCCTGCCTTGGAATGAATGAAGACAAAATACCCGCGGGAGAGTATTGCATTTCTACCGGTAACAGAAATTTTGAAGGAAGGCAGGGACCAGGGGCACGGACTTTACTGGCAAGCCCGTTAACTGCTGCTGCTGCTGCTATTACCGGTGTAGTAACCGATATCAGAGAATTCTTAAATTAGTAAAATTAAAGTGTTGGATTCAAAAACATGAAAGCATTAAAACATATTCAAAGCCCGTTTGTACCTCTTCCAATAGAGAACGTAGATACGGATCAAATCATACCGGCAAGGTTTTTAAAATCAACTTCAAGAGACGGTTTTGGGAAAAATCTTTTTCGTGATTGGCGATATTTTAATAATGATGAATCACAACCCAAACCAGATTTTGTTTTAAATCAACCCGAATACAAAGGTTCCATTTTAGTGGCCGAAAAAAACTTTGGGTCAGGCTCTTCCCGCGAACATGCAGCCTGGGCCATATTAGATTATGGCTTCGATGCAGTAGTATCCAGCTTTTTTGCTGATATATTTAAAAGCAATGCGTTAAATAACGGCGTAGTACCTGTGCAGGTGAGCGACGGATTTTTAGACAAAATATTTAGCCTGAAAAATGGATCGACCCTTTCTATTGATATAGAGAACCAAAGTATCACTATTGATTCGACCGGTGAAAGTGAAAAATTTTATATCAACAATTATAAAAAAACCTGTCTTATAAATGGTTATGATGACATCGATTATTTACTCAATATTAAGAATGAAATCATACAGTTTGAAAAGGCTATGGAGTCCTGAAATAAATCCTCATGCAACAACCTTCTGTCATAGTTAAAGAACTGGGTGTGAAAATGCAGAATAAAACTGTGTTTGATCGGGTTTCGTTTATGTTGAAACCTGGTCAGCATCTTGCCATTTTAGGAAGTTCCGGTAGTGGAAAAACTACTTTAGTGAACACTCTGGCACGTAAAATTCATTTTTCAGGCAGTATCTCCTTCAACTTTCCATTTTCGGTTTACCCGGAAGTAGAACTTGTTGAACAACGGTATTCATTTAAAAATTTGTCGGGAATAACGGACTTCTATTATCAGCAACGTTTTAATAGTTTTGATGCAAATGATGCACCCACGATCTCTGAAGTTTTATTTAAAAAGTTGCACACGAATACTAAAGAATTAGCTGTGGGTCATCCAATCGAAAATATTTTAAAACTTCTTGGGATTCTGCATTTAAAAGATGCTCCACTAATTCAGCTTTCAAGTGGCGAGCATAAAAGGTTTCAATTAGCAAAAGCTTTGCTTAATCCCCCTGCATTATTGATTCTGGATTCGCCTTACACCGGGCTTGATGCAGCTGTGCGCGAAGAGTTGAATACAATACTTGGCAACCTTGCCAGGAACGGAATACAAATTATGCTAATACCTGGCACCTTTCCAATACCTGATTTTATTACACATATCGCTTTAATAAAAACACAAGCGATTGCATTCTTTGGTCAAAAGGAAAAGTTTAAACCAGTTGATCTGGCTCATGAGAAGGATACAACGATAGTTTATGACGATACCCTTTTGCCGGCATCTAATGAAAATTTTCAATCGGGGATGGTGGTGGAGATGAAAGATATTCAAATAAAATATGGCAGTCATACCATTCTTCAAAATTTGAGTTGGCAAATCGAGCAGGGAGAAAAATGGCTGTTAAAAGGCCGTAATGGTGCAGGTAAATCATCATTGTTGAATATGATCACAGGTGATCACCCCCAGGCTTATGCCAATGAACTTTATTTATTTGGCAAGAAAAGAGGAAGTGGAGAAAGTATTTGGGACATTAAAAGAAACATCGGGTACATATCTCCTGAATTACATGCTTATTTTGATAAAAACATTACTTGCTACCAGGCTATCGGTTCAGGATATCTTGATACAATTGGATTATATAGAAAACTTTCAGATTCACAAAATGAAAAAATATTGGAATGGTTAAGATACTTACAGATATCTGACGCAAAAAATAGACCTCTACATTCAATCGCTGTAAGCATACAGAGACTGATTTTACTTGTAAGAGCGCTGATAAAAAATCCACCGTTATTAATTTTAGATGAACCGTGCCAGGGACTTGATTATCAACAATCCATTCAATTCGTTTCATTGATCGATCACATTTGTTCGTTGTCAAAAAAAACATTGATCTATGTAAGTCATGATGAAAGCACAATTCCATCCTGTATTCAAAACGTATTACAATTGGAGAAAGGAACTTATAAGATTTATTCAATCAATAAAACCGCTGCGCTTGCCGTAGCGTAAAATAAAAAAATAAAAAATCAGCGAAAGCGAAAAGAATGAACAAGAACATAACCGTTATTTCCGGGGATGGCGTTGGTCCGGAAGTTACACGTGAGACTTTAAAAGTGTTAAATGCAATCGCTGTAAAGTTTAACCATCAGTTTAATTTTACTGACCACCTTATGGGTGCTGTGGCTATTGATAAAACAGGCGATCCGCTACCCCAGGAAACCATTGATAGTTGTCGTAGTAGTGACGCAGTTTTGTTAGGCGCCATTGGACATCCGAAATATGATCACGATCCGTCAGCAAAGGTTCGGCCCGAACAAGGCCTTTTAAGACTCAGAAAGGAATTGCAGTTGTATGCGAATATCAGGCCGGTAAGCACATTTAGATCATTGAATCATCTGTCACCGTTAAAAGAATCTCATTTGACCGGCGTTAGTTTTTTGATCTATCGTGAGTTGACAGGTGGAATTTATTTTGGGAAAAAGGAATTGAGTGACGACGGAACAGAGGCCTCTGACCTTTGTATTTACAATAAAAGCGAAATAAGCCGTATAGCACATCTCGCTTTTGCATCTGCACAGAAACGAAAGAAGAGATTAACCCTCATAGATAAGGCTAATGTTCTGGAAACTTCCAGGTTATGGAGAAAAACAGTAAGGGAAATTGCTACAGCGTATCCGGATGTAAGAGTGGAATACCTGTATGTTGATAATGCTGCTGTGCAAATAATTTTAAATCC